>CACVKW010001257.1 GCA_902749685.1 Olavius sp. associated proteobacterium Delta 1
AGATTTTTTTCGATGATTGCGACCGTGATGATTTTTTGGATCGGCTTGGCGGTATCCTGTCAGACAGTAAAACGGCCTGTTTTGCGTGGGCGTTTATGACAAATCACCTTCACCT
>CACVKW010001258.1 GCA_902749685.1 Olavius sp. associated proteobacterium Delta 1
CAGATCGCACAGCCCCTTGATCAGATAGGTTCGGGACCTGGCCGAGTAAAAATCCACCGTGTCCACATGCAGCCGCCGTTTGGATTTTTCCTGCACAATCCCTTTAACAGTAGCCTTCAGTTTGCTGTCATTTTTCAAAAGCCCTCTGACTTCGTATCTGCGGCCGTCTACGGCCATGACAAAGCCATAATCGGTGGAGGTTACTTGCAACGCTTTATTTTCTTTCTTAACCGCCGGGTCCGCATCCGAATGGGCACAAGCAAGCTGCGCCTGCTGCGGGACCTTCGACAGTTCTTTGAAGCGATCGCAAGCATCGGCAGTTAAGAGAAAAAAGTCGTTGATGTCCCGGCCTTCGGGAAGATTGACAACATGTGTCCGCAGGCCTTCAGCCTGAAGTCTTGCCGATACGGATTCTGAAGCTTCCTTACCGGCCGCATCCGCATCAAAGCAGATGGTGACGGCTTCCACACCGTTTTGCTTGAACAACCTGCGATGATCTTCAATAAAGCCGTTGGTACCGTAACAGGCAATGGTGTTTTTAATTCCGGCATTGATCAGGGTGAGACTGTCAATAATTGATTCGGTGAGGATGATCTCTTTATGGGATTTGGCTGCCTGTCGGTTGAACAGGCCATGCCTTGGCCCGGGTAAATAGAGGTGATCCGGTACGGAACCTGTCAGCATCTCATCCAGCCGGCGCCCATAGATGCCGGCCGGGTTGCCGTCAAAATCATACAATGGGAACGTCACATAACCATAAAAGTGTTCATGTCCTTTCTCACTCAACACACCGATCTGCTTGAGCTGATCGTATATATCCCCTTCCCCGGGAAGGGCGTTTAACAGCGTTCCATTGGCAAAGCCGATTTTAAAATCAGTAAATAGCGTGTTATCCGCGATCCCGCGTTGATTCATGTATTGGCGAGCTCGGGGATCCTCACAAAAGGCCGTGTGATAAAAATCAATGACCCGTTTGAGAAGCTTTAAAAGTTTCGCAGGCAGACCGGTTTGCCTGGCAGGTTGTTTCTTTTTTGCGGATCTTTTGGAGGATTTAAATCCGTTGTCAGATAACCTGCTGACGGCTTCTTTAAAATCCACCTGGTCAAACAACTCGATAAAGCGGATCACATCACCGCCGGCGCCGCAGCCGAAGCACTGCCACAAATTTTTGGTGGGATTTACCGAAAAGGAAGGATTTTTGTCACCATGGAAAGGACACAGCCCAAAATAGCTTTTGCCGTTTTTTCTCAGTTTGACACCCTTGGCCTTGACCAGGGCTGCCAAGTCAACGTCGCGTTTGATAGCCTCGATTCTTTCTCTTTCTATCATATCGATTCCCCCTTGTCGTGGCGTAGTCACGCCTCAGACGTGACGAAGCCAGATCGTCTTGTTCTCGTAGTTTCTCAAACAGGATATCTCGTAAATGGTTCAGCGATTCCCGGAACTGCAGCGGGTTGACCAGGGCTTGGCCGTCCCGATATTGTTTATCCAGCTTATCCAGGCCCCGCCCGGTGATCAGGAAAGAGGCAATCCGTTTGCCGTTACGCCTAAACCGGATCCCGCTCAGCTCACCACCCCGGCACAAAAAGAATGCTCCTCTAAAAATATCCGTGGTCTCAAGGCTGTTGCTTTTCAAAGTGTCTCACCTCCTTCCTTTCCCAATCACATCGGGATTGATTTTTTGGAGAATATACGATAGAAAAAGAAAGCCGTTTCAGAGAGGTTTGCCTCTCTGGGACACTTTCCAGGCCATCAACCGAGACCCGCCAAAGTCATGAGGTTGATGGCCTTTTTCCCTGTCGAAAATCCTCCATCCAAAAACCTGTCAAGAAAAAAATCACCAAATTTTAACTTTTCAAAATTACATTAATTAAATACGATCATCGTATCTTTATGTCAAGCAAAAAATCCCAATATTAAAAACTCGTAATATAAGATGGGCATGAAGAAAGAACCAGCTATAAAAAATTTCGGCAAACGACTGGCCAGCCTCAGGAGGGCAAGCGGCCTGACGCAGCAGCAGCTCGGGGACCAGATCGGAGTCTCCAAGCGCGTAATCGCCTATTATGAGGGTGAGACCAAGTATCCCCCGGCCCACCTGACCATACCGCTTGCTAAGGCGCTGAACATCACAGCAGATGAACTTTTGGGGATTAAAGGCGCTAAAAGCACCCTTGATCCCAAGTTTGCCGCCTTGTGGCGCAGACTGAAGGTTGTCGAGACTTTTGCGGATAAGGACCGCAAGGCCGTCGTGCAATTTGTCGAAGTGATCGCCGAGAGAAACAAGGCTCAACAGAAGGCCAGCTAAAAAGCACTCTGGCCTCCGTATAGTACCCTATGGTGTAACCACCGGTCGTATTACAAATAGAAGACGACAAAAACATTTGGGATAGCAACGGATGGCAGATAAAGACGATCACGACCTTGTAAATGGCCTTAAGGCAAACGAGCCAATTTATCAAAAACTATTAGTTGACAGATACGCCAAGCGACTTCTGGCGATTGTCGTATCACTGGGGCTCTCACGTGAAGACGGTCGAGAGGTAGTTTCTGACAGCCTTTATAAGGCTGTCAAAAATATCAACCAGTTTGATCTCACCAGGGGCAGCAAATTTACAGCATGGATCGTGCGGATCGCAATCAATACCGCCAGAGACAAATACAAACAGTTAAAAGACCCGCCCATATCCCAAAGCACTGATGAAAGAGCAGAGAGAGGACTCCAGGACAGCGAGGCGCTTTGGCAGGACCAACAGACATCCGACAGCGAGCTGGGCCAACTATCCCAAAAAATTATGCACCAGGCCCTTGAGTGCCTCAGCGATACCGACCAGGATATTCTTAGATGCTGGGCATGTGGATTTCAGCACAAAGAGATAGCTGCCCTGCTCAGTAAAACCCCCGGTGCCGTAAAAGTTGCCCATCACAGAGCAAAAGAGCGGCTAAAACAAAAATACATTAGCATCTTGGAGTCTTTTGAGGATAAACAAACGGCAACAGCGGTAAAAGATTTTTTAGGCATTGAGGCTGTCAATGAAAAAACAGCAAATTGATAAGGTAAAAAAACTGGATTTGGCAACGTTTGATGCAAAGTTGCGGGCAATGGCTGAGAACGGGGCTTTCGATGAAGCCATGGACGAAAGCCTTGACAGGCTGTTATGCGATACCGAACCAGCTGAGTTGACAGCCAACGAGCTGGACCAGTTTTACCAGACTGTAAAAAAAGCATCTGTTGAAAGTGCAATTATGGAAGCCCGCAAAAAGACGCCTGTAAAGGAACTGCCATTTGGCCGCTACTTACAGCTTATACGCGATAACTGCGACCTCACCAAAGCAGATATTGCAAAAGCACTTAACAAAGATCGCACTTATATTGATAAAATCGAGAACGGCCAAACAAACCCGCTGCATTTGCTAACAGAAGATGTGGCAGACATTATGCAGCTGTTCAGGATCTCGCTATCTGAGCTAAAAATGATTGTAAAAGCATTTCTATCACTTGCCACTGTTAAAAAGGGCAAAGCAAGCGCCATGGCACGCTCACCGATAAAGGCAGGTGCAAAAGGCAAAGAGGACAGTCTGGAACTCGCCATGGATGCTGCACTGCAGGCAATCGCCAAAAAGAAGGACAAAGCCCGCCATGACAATATAAAAATCGATCCTGGTTACTTTGAAGCTATCAAGAAAATCTTAGAAAAAAGGGAAGAACAAAGCTTACTTGTATAGTGAGCGCATATTTGTATTAATTGCCACCCCCATGGCAGCCTGACTTACCAAAAATTTTTTAGCAAGGACGTCGATATCCGGTGTCAGACTAAACTCTTTTTTAAGCATATCCAGAGGAACTAACAATTCACCAGCAAAGGCATTGGCCTCTTTCTCGAAGCTATCTTCAGCGGCGGTGTGGGTCTGATCTGTCGGCGGGTTATCAATAGATATGTCGGCCGCGTAGTAGCTCATATTATGTTTCAACAAAATGTGACCAAATTCATGGGATACAGAAAATCGCTTCCTGTGCAAATGCTGGCTGGCATTTACAGCAAAATAACAGCCCCCGTCGGTCTCAACAAATAAAGCATCAACTTTTTTAGGGAAAGTATCAACCTCGAGATACTCATATCCATGCTTATCGAGGATTTTTATTAAGTCCACCGGCGGTTCTGTAAACCCACAATCTTTTAAAACCTTTCTCGCCATCTTCCTTGCATAACCATACCTTGGCTTTTCCATCACGCCCCCTGTAACCTTGTTTCGTATAAAGTTATGAGACACGGGATTATTGGGACCATATCACAGAACCTACAACCCGTCACCGTATTAAAAATGAAAACCGCAAAACGAGAAAGGAGGAATACAATGAAGGTTCAAGGAGCGGTCATCAAAGAGCAAGGCGTTACATTTGCCATCGTGGTTGTAAAAAGCCATGTGGTCCGGAACGCTTCCCAGGCAAACAAAGCTATCCAGGACTACGGCACCCTGTTTCCTCGTATGCCGATTGTCCTAATGGCTCAAAACTATAGAGGCACCCCCACCTATTATGGCCGGCGTGATATCGTGAGATTCCTATCCAAGCTCCCGATGCATGCCATTTCGTGGAAGCAATATACATTCAGCTAAACTAAGGAGTTATATCATGGGTAAAAAAAGAACGAGTACAAGAAAAATTGGAAGAGACGCCGGGACCGGCAAATTCATCCCGGTTAAAGATGCAAAACGTCGTAAAAAAACCGCAGTCGTAGAGACGATCAAAACCAAAAGGTAAACACCCTTCGGTGTTAAAGTTAAATCGGTGAGGGTGCCTCTCTCTCCTAACAACATCCAATAAGGTGCGTCTGCGTGCTCGGGCTCCAGACCTTAAAGGACAGGTCTTCCGCTGCCTGCGCTCGCAGCCGGTCTGATTTAATATCCCCCGCCCGCCCTCCAAAAAACAAGGAAGCCGCTTGTCTATTTTAATGGCCCTGGCTGTCATGCTAAATGCAGTTCTTACATAATCTGTCGTTATCAGACAGAGCAATCTATTTTTAAACAAATTCTAAGGTGCGCCGTCTGATAACGCGTGTTTATGTCATCAGTGAGCATCTAGCATGCCAGCC
>CACVKW010001259.1 GCA_902749685.1 Olavius sp. associated proteobacterium Delta 1
GCACCATTGCTGTCCAAAATAATTTGAAAATCAAATACTGCCTTTAATAAAAACAGGCAGTTATAAACGGGAAATTAGTGATTTAGAAATCAGGTTGTACC
>CACVKW010001260.1 GCA_902749685.1 Olavius sp. associated proteobacterium Delta 1
AACAACCACCCTACATATAAGGAGGATTTTTTTCAATGACTCGTATTATTACTCACTTTATGACTCATTCTAAACCCGTTTTTGGACAAGAGTGATCAAAGGAGAACTATTAAAATGACCCCCAAAGAAGTATTAGACATGGCAAAGGAAAACGGTGCAAAATTAGTTGACTTACGGTTTATGGATTTTCCGGGACTCTGGCAGCACTTTAGCGTACCGATCGGCGAACTGGATGAATCCAGTTTTGAAGACGGCTTCGGCTTCGACGGTTCGAGTATTCGCGGCTGGCAGCCGATTCACGCCAGCGACATGCTGGTTATTCCGGATGCCGATACCGCCAAGATGGATCCTTTTTATGTGGCACCCACCCTGACATTAATCTGCGATATCGCCGATCCGGTAACCCGTGAGCCTTATACGCGCGACCCGAGAAATATTGCCCGCAAAGCAGATGCGTATTTGAAAAGCAGCGGACTGGGTGATGTTGCTTACATCGGCCCGGAGGCGGAATTTTTTATCTTTGACGACATCCGCTTTGAATCATCCCGGTTCGGTGCATTCTATGAGATAGACTCCATTGAAGGCAGCTGGAACAGCGGTCGCGATGAAGGCCCCAACCTGGGCTATAAACCGCGTCACAAAGAAGGCTATTTTCCGGTCCCGCCCATGGACAAATTTCAGGATTTGCGCTCGGAAATGGTCCTGACACTGGAGGCCCTGGGGATTGATGTCGAAGCCCAGCACCATGAGGTTGCCACGGCCGGCCAGGCGGAAATCGATATGCGCTTTAAGCCCTTGCTGCAGATGGCCGATCAGCTCATGTGGTTTAAGTATGTCCTCAAAAATGTGGCTTACCGCAACAACCACACCGTCACCTTCATGCCCAAGCCGCTCTTCGAGGATAACGGCACCGGCATGCACACCCACATCAGCATCTGGAATGGTGATCAGCCGCTGTTTGCCGGCGACAAATACGCCGGGGTTTCCCAGGAGGCCTTGTATGCCATCGGCGGTATCCTGAATCACTGCAAAGCGCTGTGTGCCTTTACCAACCCCACCACCAATTCATACAAACGTTTGGTTCCGGGATTCGAGGCGCCGGTCAACCTGGCCTATTCGAGCCGCAACCGCAGTGCTGCCGTTCGGCTGCCGATGTACTCCACCTCGCCCAAGGCCAAGCGGATTGAGTTCAGGACACCGGATCCGTCCTGCAACGGTTATCTGGCCTTTTCGGCCATCCTGATGGCGGTCATTGACGGCATCCAGAATAAAATCGATCCGGGTGATCCGCTGGATAAAGACATCTACAACCTGCCCCCGGAAGAGCTGGCCGAAATTCCATCCGCGCCGGGCTCGCTGGATGAGGCCCTCGAGGCTTTAAAGGCCGACCAGGAATTTCTCCGCAAAGGCGATGTCTTCACCCAGGATGCCATCGACATGTGGATTGACTACAAGACCGAAAACGAAATCAACGATGTCAAACTGCGGCCCCATCCGCATGAGTTTTATCTTTACTACGACATTTAAGCTGCCTTGGGTGTAGACCAAGAATGTTCCGCATTGTAATTGCCGACTTCCGGTATAAAGTAAATCGGAATCAGGGAGAACAACGGGATGCAGACCAGTATCACGAGCACGCTCTGGATGGTATAGATATCGCCCAGTTTGCCGACGATGGGGGCAAGGATTCCGCCGGTTCCAAAGGCCAGTCCCATCATCAGGCTGGCCACCATGGATCGGCCCTTGGGGGCGATTTTCTGAGCCATCACCACGCCGAGGGGCAGGGAAGCCATGTTAAAGCCGCCGGCCAATATCGTCGCCGGATAGATCCATTGGCCGGAAACCAGCAAAAACACGAGCAGGAAAGGGGTCATGAGACCGTGGGTAATCCACAATAGTCGTTTGTACCCCATACGGTCCGAAAGATGGCCGCAGAGAATGCCGGCCACCGTCCCTGAAATGGTGAAGATGGAAAACAGGACGCCGGCTGAGACGATGGTATGTCCTTTCTGCACCCACAGCACCGGCATAAAGGTCATCAACGACTGACCCACCAGCGCTCGCATGACCATCACGATCCAGATCAACAGAATCGGCTGCCAGACACTGCCCAGGGTTTGCCTGAGGGTCTCCAAAAAGCCGTAATGGGCCATGTCTTCCCCCCGGGGTTTGGGAATGACCCAATAGAAATAGATCCAGATCAATAGACCGATGGTCATGGTTGCCGGCATTGCGCCGAGACCGAAGCGTGCCACGTACCAGGTGATGAAGATGGGCCCCACCCCGAAGGCCAGGGTGCCGGCGGTGTTATAGACGGACATGGCCAGTCCGAGATTGCGGCCGGCATATAGGGGCACCATACCCGTGACCGGCGGATGAAACAGGGAAGACCCGGTAGAGCCGATGACAACGCAGAACAGCAACCCATAGAAACCGGTTGCCCTGCCTGCCAAAGGAATGAAAAGAATGGGCATGAGCAACCCGATCAAAATAAAACTGCGCGAGGGATGACGATCAGCCCAATAGCCTGACATGGGCTGTACGATGAACATCAAAAAGCGGGATATCCCCGCGAGCAACCCCACCTGGGTCAAACTCAGCCCCATCTTGTCCATAAACACGGGAAACAGGGGATTGATGAAAGCGCTGTAGAAATCTCCGGAAAAGTGCACCAGGCTAAGGGCGATGAGAATTTTCCAATAGGTTTTTGAAGCAGAATCGGCCATAGGGGCTTTTGGCACTTAGCCTGGCCGAAGTCAATGGAAAAGGTGAGGGTGTTTCAGATGAGAAATCCGGTGGTTAGTTTATAAAATGCAGCAGGTATTAATTTTGAGGATTGGTAGATGTCGTCCACAGTGTACTTAAGGACAATTCATTTTTGTCCCTGATCATATCCATTACGGTAAGAAGGCGTTTTTTCGGGTCAAATTTCTTAACATCAGGATTATCGGAAACAACTCCCGTATATGCACGTACCCAATAATCAAGAATACCCTCCAACAGGTCTTGCCGGTTCTTAAAATGCCAGTAGAATCCACGTCTTGAAATACCCAAAGCCTTGGCAAGTCTTTCAATTTTCACGCCTTCAACACCTCTCGATTCAAGTGATCTTAATTGTTTGATTTCATTTTTTTGTTGTCAGATAAAGCGGGATCTGCGCTTTGCTGCAACCGGCTAATGCAGGTTAGGAGGAAACGGAAAATACTTTGTTCAACTCGTTGGCGATTTGCATGCATCATAAACCAAAGCACAGAATTATCCCACAATCCCAAACCGTGTTTGTGGGCTTTTGATTTTACTTACAAATATACTACCCTAATTGAGCGAAGCCCAATTAGCAGGTATTGGGTATTGGCTATCAGGTATTGGTTTGGTGGCCGTGCGTAACTCATTTTATATGCCCCTTGCGGGTGATATATTAAAAATCAAACCCATTCCTTAAAACCAATACCCAGTACCAGATACCGAGTACCCACCAATTGAGTTTCACTCAATTGGGG
>CACVKW010001261.1 GCA_902749685.1 Olavius sp. associated proteobacterium Delta 1
AATTATCATTGCTGTCCAAAATAAATTGAAAATCAAATACTGCCTTTAATAATAACAGGCAGTTATAAACGCGAAATTGGTGATTTCGAAATCAGGTTAT
>CACVKW010001262.1 GCA_902749685.1 Olavius sp. associated proteobacterium Delta 1
GAACCCAATTCGGTACATTGTCCGCGGGGCTTCGCACCAACCACACAGCGCGTGGCAAGCACGCCCGCGTAGGAACCGGCAGGAACATGCCGGGTATTCCAGGTAACTACCTGAATACACTCAACTATACGACATCGTGTCGCACGCTAACGTTGAAGCTGAGGTAATGCGCAGGGTAACACAGCATTTGCTAATGGAAGATAACCGAAAAATCCGCAAACATATAGGCGGCATGACCCTGCGCATTACCTCAAGCGCCTTGTTCGGCGCCATTATCATTAATTTCATTTACAACAAACGATTCGATGTAGTTACCTGGTTCATGAAAACCACATTTCCACTTTCCTTGAATTTGAATACGCCGACCAT
The DNA here is from genome assembly GCA_902749685.1 of Olavius sp. associated proteobacterium Delta 1. Classification (GTDB taxonomy): domain Bacteria; phylum Desulfobacterota; class Desulfobacteria; order Desulfobacterales; family JAFDCJ01; genus JAFDCJ01. Next base: position 370 of record CACVKW010001262.1, read on the forward strand.
CTCGATCAATTTCAATTATTGCCGACTCAGGCAAAGCAGGGAACTTAATCTTTGATACAAGCTCTACAATCTGTCCTGTTTCAAACTGATCTTTATATTTTTTGAACCTGTAGTTGATAATTTTTATCTTCTTTCCATTAATAAAAATTGTGAAGTGCTTTGCAATTTTTCTGGCTTTTTTGTTTACTATTTTAGATTCTGAATCAATCATATTTTTGTGAGCCGAACGTTTTAGGGATATGCGGAATTGGGGGTAAACAGCGGTGGCGTTGGAGAAAAGATGATCTTCCGATATGCCACCGAATTGTGACTATCCTAAGAAAC
>CACVKW010001263.1 GCA_902749685.1 Olavius sp. associated proteobacterium Delta 1
ATTGGTTTGATCTCGAAAATAGATCCCTTTCCAGTCTCCCGGGGCCGGGATGGCGGCATTGGAGGTAAAGGTTATAGGTGCTGTCTCTGTTCCCTGCGCAG
>CACVKW010001264.1 GCA_902749685.1 Olavius sp. associated proteobacterium Delta 1
AAACTTAAAACAGCTCTTTTACATAAGGTGACCGGTTGGAAGGTCCCCCCTAAAAAAAGGCCTTTCCGGGGGTCGAAAAGGCTTATCAGAATAGAATCCCAATACTACTATGACCCGTTCGGTAGACGACTGTTGAAAGAGGTCGGTGGAGTAAGGACTTACTTTGTCTATGCCGATGAAGGCTTGGTCGCAGAGACCGATGCTGCAGGGAATGTCACCAAGTCTTATGGCTACCAGCCCGGTTCAACCTGGACTACTGATCCACTGTTTATGAAGGTGGGAAGTAACTATTACTTCTATCAAAATGACCACCTGGGGACAACACAAATGCTGACTGCTGTTAATGGGGCGGTGGTCTGGTCGGCGAAATATTCTTCTTTTGGACAGGCGGACGTTGATCTTTCATCGACTATTACAAATAATCTGAGATTCTCGGGCCAATACTTTGACTACGAGACGGGGTTGCATTTTAATTGGCACAGATTCTACGACCCCAACTCCGGAAGATATATCTCCGCTGATCCGATTGGATTAGATGGGGGAACTAATCTGTATGTTTATGTTGGTGGAAATCCGATTAATTTGATTGATCCTGAAGGATTGCGAATTCAACTGATGGGTGATGAGGCAGAACGCCTATACACCCTTAATCAATTAAACCTCTTTACAAAGGGCTGTTTATGGATTGATGCGGAAGGTTTTCTTTATAGAAAACCATGTGGAGAAGAAAATGAGTGTATCGAAAATGACATTGATGAATTGATTAATAGTCCTAATTTATACAGAATCCATCCGACTGTAGATGTGGAAACAGGGTTCGGTCGATCCCATACAGTCCCATTTCCTGATGGTAAAGGGGCCGATATATACTTTGATCCAAATCTAAAGGATGTTGAGTATGCAACAGGTTTTTTAAGAAGCAAACCCTCGACTCCAGCTTCTGAACTTGCCCATGAAGTACTTGGTAGGGCCACCCAAATTGAACACGGAATACCGCACGGAGGACAAGGTAGTTCCGTTAGGCGACGTTCTAATGAAAGGGCAGTAAGGAAAGCCAATCCAGCATATATAAGAATGAAAATGAAACCAAGATCCTCTTATCACAGATAAAGTATAGTTGGAAATTTCAAAGGAAACGATGTTTAAATTAGCGGCTTCAAAAATATCAACATGGCTTATCATTGTAGCGATTCTTCTAAGTGCTGGCTTGTATATTTCCTATAAAAATGCACGTATAGTAGCAAATGAAATAGTGCAACCCGCTATGGGTGAGTTGTATTACTACAATACCTCTTTTATACCATTTGAATATAATGGCCAAAAAGTTGGGCCGTCATGGCATATATCGTATGAGCCGAAAGAACAAATGGTGGTTGCACCTTTAAGTGTGCAGGTTAGCCTCTTTGGCAAAGTCATAAAGACAACACCTAAAGACCTCAGAATGAGACTTTTGAATCGTTCAAAAAAAGAGTAACACACCATACGAAACTTGCATGGGAAGTAAAAGAAGGCTAACCTGAAGACAAAAGAGTCTGATATTAAATTTTGGTGAAAGCGGGGGCAGTTGGAAAATAATCTTTGACTGCCTTTTTATTTTAACTGCCCTTTTTAAATAGACGCCATCCTTATCCTGGGCGGTGGGTGGGAATAGATATTAAAATCAGCCCGCCGCTTACCTTTGATTTTGGCCCTGTCTGGCGTGCTAAATGCAAATTGATTACATAAACTCGCGTTATCAGATGGAGCACCTTAGAATCTTTTTAAAAATAGATTGCTCTGTCTGATAACGACTGATTATGTAAGAACTGCATTTAGCATGACAGACAGGGCCATTAAGATAGACAAGCGGCTTCCTTGTTTTATAGGAGGGCGGGTGGGGAATAAGATTTAGATTTGTCGAAGATCCCGTCTTCAGC
>CACVKW010001265.1 GCA_902749685.1 Olavius sp. associated proteobacterium Delta 1
GGGGCATAAGGATCGTTTCGTCCCGCTGCCCGATTTGACCTATCAAGCATTGCGTGCCTTATGGTGCAAACATCGCAACCCCTGCTGGTTATTCCCCAATCCCGTCGGTTCGCATGAGCGTATTCGCAGCGCCACAACCCACATGGCACGCGGCAGCGCGCAGGCTGCCATGAAGGCGGTCGTCACTCAGTGCGGGATTAAAAAAAAATCACGGTTCACTCCTTACGCCACAGTTTCGCCACCCATCTGCTTGAAGACGGCTTGAGCCTTCGTCATATTCAAGCAATACTGGGCCATAGCAGCCCCACCACCACCGCTCGCTACACGCATTTAACCGAC
>CACVKW010001266.1 GCA_902749685.1 Olavius sp. associated proteobacterium Delta 1
AGAATTTTCCGGCCGACTCCAGCCGCCGGTCATCCTGCGCCAGGGAAATAAAGAGTATAACTACCTGAGCTCTTCCACCGGCGAAGTTCATAAACAGGAAACCGCCGGACGCCACCTGGGCATCTTCTACTGGATGCAGGTGGAATAGGGGATTTAGGAATTGAGGAATTCAGGGATTGAGGAATTTAGGGATTTAGGGATTGAGAGGCGGTGGAAAAGTAAAAAAAAGTATAGAGTATAAGGTGTAAGGTGTAAGGCAAGGGGACTCGGCGTGCGCCATAAGGAATAGGCGTTAGGCACACGGCACACGGTGCACGGAAGGAGAAGAAAGCTACAAGGGCTTTATCCATATTCGCCCTGAAAACAGATGAAATCTAAACATATGGTCACCTGTCCCATCAGATATCACCTCCATTCATTATTGGCATATATATGAATATATAATTGGGTTTTGTCAACGAGTGGCTTCAACTTTGATTATAGAGGCACCTTGCCGGTGACGTCAGAGGTCGCCTCATGCCAGACTCCGGGGATTCGCGTATCGCAGAACTTGCAGTGACTTCCGACCAGGTTATAGGTGGGGATAAAATATCCCTGCCGCTCGATCAGCATTCTTTTGCAGTTATGGCAATAGGTGTTGTTGCCGGCATGGCGGGCCACATTGCCGACATAGGCGTAATGCAGGCCCTGCTGCAGGGCCAGTTCCCGATAGCGGGTCAACGCGGACACCGGGGTCGGGGGCAGGCGGTCCAGCTTGTAGCGCGGGAAAAAGCGCAGAAAGTGCAGGGGGTAATCCGGGCCGATATTGTCTAAAATCCAGCCGCACATGGCCTTGACCATGTCTTCCTTATCGGTATAGCCCGGCACCACCAGATTGATCATTTCAAAGTGGATGCCCTGGTCGTGCAGGGTCTTGAAGGTGTTCAGCACCGGTTTCAGGCGACCGCCGTTCAATTGACGGTAAATCCGATCATCGTAGGACTTGATGTTAAGGGTGGCCGCATCCAGCACCTTGCAAAGCGCCAGCAGGGGTTTGGGGTTGATGTAGGCATTGGAGATCCACAGATTATATATGCCGGCCTCTCCGGCCAGGCGGGCGGTATCGATCATGTATTCAAAGAATGTGATGGGCTCGGAGTAGGTGTAGGCGATCGACCGGGCCCCGGCCTTTTGGGCGGCCGCGACTACGTCGGCCGGGAACAGTTCGCGCATATAGGGTGCCACCTCATCCGGTCTGGCCTGGGAAATTTCCCAGTTTTGACAGTTCAGGCAGCGGAAATTGCAGCCGGTGGTGGCCAGTGAAAAGGCCTTGATGCGGGGTTTGAAATGAAAAAGCGGTTTTTTTTCAATGGGATCGGTATTCACGGCACAGGGGTTGCCATAGGTCAGGCTGTAAAGTTTGCCGTTCATATTGACTTTGGAGCGGCAGACGCTGCGATCGCCCGGTGCCAGGATGCAGCGGTTGGGGCAGATACCGCAGACCACTTTAGCGTTTTTCAGTTTTTTATACAGAAATCCTTCGCGGGACCATTTCCAGAGCTTTTTGGGTGCATCGCCTTTAAACACTTTGCCGCGTATATCTTTAACGGCTGCCGCTTCACAAATGCCGGGTCCAATCGGACCAAAGCCCTGAGAGGCAATTGCCGCAGACAGACAGGCGGCACCACCGCAGATGAATTGACGTCTGGATATTTTTTTCATTGCCAACCTCCGGAACTCAAAAAAGCGAACCGCAGAACCGCAGAATATCGAATATCGAATGTCGAAGGATGGAATCGCTTCGCTCTGGCTTTAAAATGAAAAAAAGCCAGTTCGTTCAATTTTGATGTATAGCTTTGTATTATTTGCAGTAGACTTTTAGCCTTCTTTTCAAAAATAGATAGAATACCATACTTCGACATTCGAAATTCATTATTCGATATTCGCTTTTAAATCATCAATTTCGCCTCCCGCCAGTAACTATTAACACTATGCTAATCAACTTAATCCCGATCAAACCACCCGCGGCCCAAAGTATTCCCGCGTAGGGAATCAGGACGACACTGGTCAGGAGGGTACCGCAGGCGGCTCCGATCAGATCGGCGGAGAAGCCGCGGGTGGCGGCGGCACTGTCACTTCCTCTCAGATACAGTGCCACCGGAAACTGGAAGCCACAGGCCAGCGACACCGCAAAGCCGAAGGTCAAATAAAAGGCAACCGGCAGTTGATCGGCAAAATTGAGCATGGCCAGTATGAACCCGGCCAGGATAACGATCAGGAACCCATCGGTCAAGGTCAGAATTTGTTTGCCGCGGTGGTGCACCCGGTTGCCCAACCAGGCACCGGGTAGAAGGCCCGCCAGGAACACCGTGACAATGATGCCGAGCTGCAGGTAAATATAGCCGAAATAAATTTGAAATGCAAAGATAACCAGAATTTCACTGCCCATGGTCATGCATCCGGTGGAAAAAAGCACGAATTCTTCACTGGAAACGCGAACCAGGTAGATTGCCGACAGGATGGTGATCAGGATAAAAAATACAAGCGGTGATGTTTGAAATTTCGCAAACCACTGGGAGAACATCAGGCGCATCAGGTAGGGAGAATTATCAGTATTTTTAGGGGTGGCGGAATCAAGCCGGCTATTCAGTCGATCGATTCTTTCGCGGGTCAGGTTGCCGTAAAAAAAACCGCTGATGTAGGCCGTGGCGATTCCTTTTTGTTGCAAAGCGGCCGGGATATCCGGGTTCAGTTTGCTGTTGCTGCACAAAAAAAATACCTTTTGGCCGGGCAGCAGCAGCACATTTTTAAAATGAGCTGCGGCAGTATTGAAAAGGGCGGACAATTTTTGACGCTGGGGTTCAGCAAGATAGTTGTCGAAACCCTGCATGGAAAAACTCAAAATACCGTCTGCGGCAAGGTGTTTAGCTGCCAATTCAAAAAAACCATCGGTGTAAAAGCGATTGATCTGAAATGTGTTGGGCTCGGGCAGATTGACAATGATCGCATCATAGATTCTCTTTGATCGAGACAGATAGGCCCGGCCATCCTGATGGATAACCTTCAACCCCTTGATCTTTTTGATCATGCCAAAGCGAAACTGCACAGCAGCTACTGCGGGATTCAATTCCACGTAATCAACAGACTGAATCGGATGTTTTTCCAGTTCGGCCATGACGCCGCCTTCGGCCGAAATCAGCAGGGCATGTTGCATGCCATCCAGCTGGGACAACGGGTAATGAATCGCTTCTTCCGCAATGCTCAGGTTCTGGCTGCTAACCACCGGGACACCGTCCTCAAACAGGGTGAATTGCTCCTGGTCCTGATGGACTGCAATCCGGCCGTAGCGAGTTTCGCGATAATAAACCAGCTTGCCTTCGGCGGGCGCCAGTGAAATATGTTCAAGCCCGATGCTGCCGGCCAGGATCGCCGCAACCAGGAGGACAGCGGTTAAAACGACGGGATGATTGCGGCGTGAGTGAGCAAAAAGCAGGTAGATCGACACCAGCAGCGGCAGGTGCGCCAAAAATATAGCCGTCAGCGGGCTTACCCAAAAAACCAGTACAAAAGAAAATAAGGCGCCGCCGCCGATATCTCCGATGTTGTCGGTAATATAAATGCGGGCAGCCGGATAACCCGCGATACCGGTCCGCAGCACAAAAAGGCTGTAAGGCAGCACAAAGCCAAGCAGCAGGCAATAAGGGGCAATGATCAGAAAGCTGAACAGCAAGGTGGGATAAAACCCCACTGAGCTTCCGTGGATAAAAACAACGTCACGCAGCCCGCGGATAGCCAGAATTTGCAGGACGGCCAAGGCGCTTAAAACCAGGGAAAACCACGCCAGGATGTCGGATGCGGGATTGCGTGAGTGTTTGGCGAGGACGCGCGCCATCAGGGTGCCGATACCACCCAGAATCAGCCAGTTGAAGAGAATCAGGGCGATCACGATTTCATTGCCCTGGAATTGGGTTAAAAATTCCCGAATGGTCAACAACTGGGTAACCACGGAGGAAATACCCGTGGCAATGACCACTCGAATTATGGCACGATCATTGATTTTCTTCAAAATATTGTACCTGGTAAGTCGAAACTTCCAATTCAGAATTTTTCCAGGCATCGGCGGGCAAGCCGGCCTTCTTACACAGGTGGGTCAGAAAATCTTCAGGCCTGGGCAACTGCTCCCATACCTGGGGTAAAAAGGTGGCGCTGGCATGGCCTTTTCGAATGATGACCCCGTCAACCTGGGCGCGCAGTTTTTCGATCAGATCCTGACCATCCCGGTATGCCAGCGGCTGTGGCTCCGACAAGATACTGACTTCTATCTCTGTTTGTGCCAGTTCATCTTTTGAAAGCGGAGAAAAACGGGGATCATGCAAAGCTGCATTTATGGCATTGCGCTTGACGCCATCTAAAACAGTATCCGTCGAGGTCAGGTTGCCGATACAGCCCCGCAATTGCCCCTTGATTTTAAGCGTGACAAAAGTTCCACAGGGAAAATTAAAGCGATCATCATCCAGGGCCGCAATCAGATCTTCGGCGGCGGGCTCGGCGGCACCCCGGCCCAGTTTATCCATAATCGTTTCGCGGGCCAGTCTCACCAGCACCTGGCCCTGCGCTTCACTGAATTGCGTTGCGGGGTTGTCGGTATTTTTCATAGGTATGTCTCCAAAAAAAGCGATGGCGGCATATCCCACTACCCGCGATCGATCACCGGCGGTGTCACCGCTGTTGGAATAGTGGAGGAGCACAGGCTGCCAGTGATGACGCCGGGCGATTTCAGTTAAAATTAAAAGCGGCATCTTTCCGCAGGCCCTGTTATCGGTTTTGACCAGCTTCTCCGGTTTCAGGTTTATGATCTCGCCAATCGTTTCTCGATCCCTGACAACGGCTTCGGAGTAGGAAAGAAAATGCGAAAGATCGGAGCTGACCACCAGCAGGGTATCGCGGTTAATAATTGAATCCAGGGCCTTTGATATGCGCTGCACATCAGCCTGCCCGATGATAACGGGTACCAGCTGAAAATCAGTCAGGTAGCGTTGCAAAAAAGGCAGGACCACCTCCAGTGAATGCTCCTTGTCACGGGATGCCGGCAAACCCTGAAACAGATCCGGCTGCCGACGCAGTATCGTGACGTCTTTGTGAAGGCTGACAGAGCCAAGAGGGGTTTCATATGCAGCCACGTCGCTGATGGCCGCGTTTTTGAATCCGATACGATGGTCGGGCCCCAGCAGGATTGTTTTGGAAAATTGATCCGGCGACAACACCAGGGATGCGTGGGCGGCGGTCCAGCCCGAGTAAATATAGCCGGCATGGGGCATAATGATGGCTCTAAGAGACTTGTTTTCGGGAATTTGGATGCGAGTTTTTTGAGCTTTGCGGGTGAGCTGATCGATGTCCGGCCCTAATTCGGAAGGGTCCGCTCCGTAAAAACGGCCGGCCCAGACCGCCTGGCGGACGGTCGCGGCACTGACAGGGCCGGGAGGGGAGGGCAGGGACAGCGCGAGTGCCAGAGCGAGGAGCAAGAGCGAATTGATTATGGTTTTCATGGGACATTGCCTGATTGGGGAATAATGGACAGTTAAATATTACACCGGGCGCCGGGGAGTGTCAAACAATAAGAAGGTTTCAGGGCTCATGAATTCAATGTGTTACAATGATTACAAATCAAAAATTCGCTGTTCCAACCAGGCGCTGACAACTGAATCCTGACACCTTCACTGCACTGCAGTTTTATATGGTCGCTTCCAATCCCGCTTGCCCAGGCGGCTTGTCGCAGGTATTTGCGGCTTCTACGATCAGAGGCTTCCATTGCGGCCGGTACATGTTATTCAGCACCACATTGAACATAAACGTCAAAATGTCATGGACCGAGACGGTGGCCTGGGGCTTGGATAAACGCTTTATCATATAGATATGCTGCCCCAACAATGCTTTCAGATCGGCGAGATGGTGCAAGAAGGTGATGGCCTCCGTTCTCAACCTCTTGGAATTCTGAGTAGGCCTGGCTTTGTTTTCCAGATCGGCTTTAAACTGACAGGTCTTGGCATAGGAAGAATTCATTAACTGATCACGGATCTGCTGTTTTTCGAAAATATTTTGCGATTCGACGCATTCTTTGATAGCCAGGGCCAGCGATTTGCGCTCTTTTGCCAGGACTTTGCCAAACATGTACTTGACGGTTTCCGGCAAGATCACTTCAATGGCTTTAAGAGATTTTTCTTTCTCATTTAATTTGGTCTGAAACTCGACAACGGCACTGTGCCAGAACCTTTGACTGGCTTGTTCAAAAATGTCGCTTTCAAAATTTTCAGGTTTATTGGCGCTGATCATCATATTGCGCAATTCCCCGAACAGCTTGGCTGTTTGTTCAAATAAAAGCTCTCCTGTGACCACTTTGTAGATCATCACCAGCGTTGCGTGCCAGTCCTGAAGGTGCAGGATTTTGCCCAGATTTCCAAATTTAATGTCCAACACCTCGTTTCTGATAAAATGAGACGGCGTTGCATAAAAGGGCGTTCCGCCCAACAGGGGTTGTTTGGTTTTGGTATATTTTGATTTTTCAAAATCAACGGCAGTTTCAACATCAATGATTCCGAGCGAAAATTCCCTATCCGACCTCAAAAACAGCGGGTACCTGTTGGAATCTCCGGCCACAAACAAATTGTCGGGTTTAAGATCGCGCATGGACACACGTTTTTGTCTGAACCATGCTAGAATGTCGAGCAGATTTACGGAGATGGCACTCATCTGAGCGCTGTTTTGCTCGAAGCAGGACATGTACACATAGTTTTTAATGATTTTACGGTAAACCTCGATTACCTCAGCTTCTTCCTGCATGGCTTTCTTTAACAGGAGATTCAGCTGGTTGACAAAAGATGAGGGATATTTATCGCTATCCTCCACCACTTCCTTTTGTGCCAGAGCCGAATAAAACCAGGATTGGAACTGATAAATTGGAATATTGGAATTAATGCCGGTTTGGGCGACCAATTTGCGGATATCAGCCTCAACTCGATTATAGACCACCCTCACTTCAAATATGGCATCTTTTTCAACGCCATAGCGACCCTTGAATTTCGCCGGTTCGTATATGATTTCGGCATTTTCAAATATTTCTCTGGTAATAAGATCCTTAATATCATGCAGTTCGTCAAGGATATGGCCCAGAAAATAGTATTGTGACAGGTCCATAAAATAAACAAAGGTGCTGTTAATCTTTAAGTAGTCCTGATTTTCCGGCGACCTGCGCACCCAGTTGATATATCTGTCTTCCAGGCGATCTGCCGGAATATCTTCACTGTGGGGGAACGAATGGATCTGGTTCAGGATTACCGAGACTTTGGGTACAATGCACTCTTTGGGTATCAGCTTGTTGACAATAGCCACTTCTTTTTTAATACTTTCAATATAAAGTTCAAAATCGGTCACCGGTCGCGCCGGGACTTTGACGACCATGTGTACGTCGTAGATCACGTAATAGCACTTGCTCTTGCTGCCGGCTTCTTCACCCAACGGACCAATGGTCATACGCCGTTTGGCCAAATCCGCCATATGTTCGACCCGCAACTCATATATATGGTTGGGTCCCGATGATTTGGACAGCAGCGGCACAAACTCAACCCTGGCGTCCGGTTCTGCACCAATTTGACATTTAAATAAATTTAAAAAGAAACGAACAATATCCTGTTGGGTGGGAAGTTCATTTTTTACTTCCGAAAATTCTGTTCTAATCTCGCGTTCGGCGGTATTTTGGGAGATTTCCTTGACTGCGTGCCTGGATCTCAACCAGAACAGAAAAGGCAATAGCAGCAACAGGATGGTCAAAGGAATAGCTATTTGGAAGCCGGTAGAGATGTTGTTGCGGGTAAAGAAGTTATTTAAGTCGGATTCATATCGATTCAAAATTGAATTCGCTTTATTAGTAAAATCCAGAAATAGATGTTTGATGTTCCTTTTGGAATAATATTTTATCTGGTTTTGCTCAATAATCGAATCATTGTATAGAATGGTACCGTCATTTAAAAATATTATATCTTCGTCTTCGACGGTCTGAATGGTGCCGTTATTATATACAATAACGTGTTTATCGGTTAAATATACAAATAAAGCGGCACCAGCAACCGTCATGATGCTGAGCACTATGACTATTTGAAAGAATTTGCGCATCTAACCTTATTCCCGTCGTCAAGGGATTCCTATATTTAATTCGACCTTCAAACCTATTTTAGCCGGATAAATATAGATCGGCTTATATTTCAGGAACTTTAATCTAAAGTTCATACCACAAATTAACCCGCCCTTAAATAGTAAATAAAGTGCATCGGCTGCCGTTGACCCGAACTTAGCTTTGAGGTATCCTGAAACAAAGATTTGTATTACCCGGATATATTCAAAGCCCAAGATCGCATTGGATATTTTTTAACGGAAACGGCGTCTTGGTAAATGAAAAAATAAATATGTGGACGATACTATTAATCATCCTGGCGGCACTTTACATCCTGAGCCCATATGATATTTTGCCGGACCTATTGCTCGGCTGGGGTTGGCTCGATGATATTGTGATTCTCGGATTTTTACTGAGATACTTTTACAACCGCAAAAAAAAACGGGAAGCCTTTCATAAATATTATCAAAATAGCAAAAATACCGATAATGCCGGCCATCGGACTGCTGGGAATAATCAATCCAGCAGGCACACCCGGGAGGGGAACTCATCATCCGGCCACCGGACTCCCTACCAAATCCTGGGAATAGAACGAGGCGCCTCGCAGGAACAAATTAATCAAGCATTTCGGCATCTTGCCGCTAAGTATCATCCTGACAAAGTGCAATATTTGGGCGATGAATTTAAGGCGCTTGCTGAGGAACGGTTCAAGGAGATCCAGCGGGCGTATGATGAACTAAAGTCCAAATAGTAACTATTTTGTTAGGTAATAGGCATGTTGCTCTTTTTTTTCGTGCTGACACCTGAACACCGGCACCTGAAACCTGATATCGATGAATCCGGCAACATCGACAACAAGTTGCCGTTATGATGCCACTTAACGCTTAATCGTATTGAACCATGGATTATTGTTTCGCGGCAGACAGAACCCTGGGTAAATTGGCAAAATGGTTGCGTATACTGGGATTTGATACCATTTTCGAATCTGATATTTCAAACAAAAGGTTTTATGACCATCTGGCACAAGAGCGGGTCCTGCTGACGCGAACAGCAAAAATTCGAGACCGGTTTGCCACTAAAAGATTGGTGTTCATTGAAGCCGACGATGTATATGAGCAACTCAGGCAGGTTATCGATGAGATGGCTATCGCTCGCAAAGACATCCGTGTGTTTTCAATGTGCCTGCAATGCAATTCTCCGATTATTGGGATAAACAAAATAGCCATATACGGTCTGGTGCCCGATTACATCTGGCAAACCCACGATGAATTTAGCAAGTGTCTTCAATGCGAACGAATTTATTGGTCGGGGAGTCATGTGGAGAGGAGCACGGCATTTATAGAGAAGCTCTTTGATTAGGACTATTTTAACAGCAAACCGCAGAATGTCGAATATCGAACCGCAGAATTTCGAAGGATGGAATCGTTTCAAAATTTTGAATTGATGGCATTCCTTACTTCGACATTCGACATTCATTATTCGATATTCGCTTTTAATAAGCCTCCTTCTTTTTGATCGAAGGAAATAAACATTAACCCAATAATATGAACAACAGCAACAAAGCCATCGCCCTCGAAGGTCGTCTCAGGGATTGTAAAAACGTTACCACCCTTGGTGTACGGCCCAATTTTTCAGACTATAACCGCCGGGAGATGGAGCTTATTCGAAACGCGAAGAAGATTTATTACCCCTCGGCCTTCTACGCGGATTTGTTCGATGCAATGGGCAAGCCCACTTTTCCCGCATACCACAACTATAAATGCGTTCAGGACAAGATTAAACAGACGGCCATGTTCGAATTGCTTGAAATTCCTCACCCACGCACCCGGGTATATTATGGCAAACGTCAAAAAAAAAACATCACCGACGACTTTGCCTTTCCCTTTGTTGCCAAAATACCCCGTGGCTCCGCGATGGGTCGAGGGGTTTACCTGATTCAGCAAAATGACGAATTGCTGGATTATCTTAAGATCACAAACACAGCTTATATCCAGGAGTTTTTACCGTCGGATCGTGATATCAGAGTCGTTATAATCGGTGAGAAAATTGTACATGCCTACTGGCGTGTCGCCCCGGAAAATGACTTTCGCTGCAATATAGCTGTCGGCGGCAGGGTCTGTCTGGACAGCATACCGCCGGAAGCCCTCGACCTGGCGGTGCGTACCGCCAGATTTTGCCGTTGGGATGATGTGGGAATCGATATCTGTCAGCACGACGGTGATTTCTATGTACTTGAAGCAAATATGAAATACGGCAAGGAGGGTTTCCGCCAGGCCGGTATTAATTACATCGCATTGATGGAAGCCATGATCGAAAATGAAGAAATTTGAAAAAGCCAAATCTCTGGTTAAGCTAAAAGCGATATTGGACCGGCATGAAATCGAAATGCTGTCCCCCCTGGCTACACGTAATGCTCAGGGAATCCGGCGCGTGCCCGATGAACGCCATGATTCAAGCTACCGTCAGGCCTTTTCAGTCGATGTGGACCGAATTCTGCATTCCCTGGCCTATGCCCGGTACATTGACAAAACCCAGGTGTTTTACCTGGTGAAAAATGATCATATTACGCACCGTGTCCTGCACGTGCAACTGGTATCCAAAATTGCCAGAACCATCGGTCGATTTTTAGGTCTCAACGAAGATTTGATTGAGGGTATTGCCCTGGGGCATGATATCGGGCATGCACCTTTCGGTCATGACGGCGAGCGTTTTCTTTGCGCGATCTGCCGAAATAACGACATCGGGCCCTTTCATCACAATCTGCAAAGCGTGCAATTCCTGGAAAAAGTTGAACGCAAGGGCATCGGTTGGAATCTATGTCTCCAGACAATAGACGGAATCCTGTGTCACGACGGGGAAAATCACAGCGAACGGCTGCGGCCCGAAACCGGCAGAACATTTGTCGAATTTGATCGGCAAATCGCCGCCAAGAGGATTGATCCGCCCACGGCACTTCTACCGATGACGCTTGAGGGCTGCCTGGTACGGGTGGCTGACACGGTCAGTTATGTCGGTCGTGACATCGAAGACGCTATCCGCCTGGGATTGATTCTGCGGTCTGACTTACCGCGCCCTGCAGTCGGTATCCTCGGGGATACCAACGGGACCATCATCTACAACCTGGTAACGGACATCATCCTCAACAGCTATCAAAAGCCATACATTGCCTTCAGTCCGGAGGTATCAGATGCCCTGCTAGAACTTAAAGCATTTAACCTGGAGTATATTTATTTAAATCCTAAAATTAAACAGCATACTTTTCGCATAAAAGCGCTCTTTGAACTGCTTTTCGAAAAATATCTGGCGGATATCCAGAACCAACGGAAGTCATCCGTAATTTTCCGCCAGTTTCTGAAAGATATGACGCAAGACTATACCCAACAGCACCAGCCGGCTGAGATTGTGAGGGATTTTATCTCCGGCATGACCGATCAGTATTTTCTGGATCAATGCCCGGAAAACCTACGACCCCGTATAGAGGCGGTCTAGTCGGTGGAGAAAGCACTGAATGAAAGGCGCACGGCGCACGGTCAGGGCTGGAAGAATATAACGACGGCGAAAGGCGCACGGCGCACGGTCAGGGCTGGAAGAATATAACGATGGCGAAAGGCTTAAGCTTTCGGGAAAAGCGAATCCAAATATTTCTGTCATCTGACATCTGTCATCTGGAATTGAATGTACCAAGATCGCACATATCGAAAGTTGCTGAGTACGGAAAAACTGACAACCTTTCAGGTCGTGGTGAAGGAAACCGATCTGCTGGTGCATGCTGAAACTAGACTGGTGGCGCAAACCAGGGAACTGGTGCTGGAACACCGCGGTTATGTAGAAGCCTATATCAAAGCCTATCCGGATTTCATGACGACCCTGCACCCGTGGCGGCATCAGGGTCCAGCACCGAACATTATCTCAGACATGATTAAGGCCGCCGCCAATGCCGGTGTCGGGCCGATGGCTGCCATTGCCGGTGCCATCGCTGAAAGCGTGGGCCGGGGGCTTTTAAATTGTACAGACCAGGTCATTGTGGAAAATGGCGGAGATGTTTTCATCAAAACAAATACTCCGGTGACGGTTGGAATTTTTGCCGGTTCGTCCCCTTTGAGCATGCAGGTCGGCATTCAGCTAAACTGTGCAAAAAAACCGGCAGCCGTCTGCACTTCCTCGGGCACCCTGGGGCACTCTTTGAGCCTGGGTAAGGCAGATGCAGTCTGTGTGGTTGCCGATTCCTGTGCGCTGGCGGATGCGGCAGCAACATCAATAGGCAATCTGATCCACTCATCGGCGGATATTAACAATGCCATTGCCGACGGCCAGAGGATTGCTGAAATTGCAGGAATTGTCATAATTGCCGGTGAAAAAATCGGTGCATGGGGTGATCTGGAGATTGTACCGCTAATCAATCCGCCCTGAATAACAGTCCATACCCCCCTGTGGGAGCGGCTTCCACAACATATGCAACTCGTTCTTGCCAGATAACCGGATTAGGCGATTAACCCCGCCGCTGGGAACAACATCAATAAATTCTAATCAGTTTCAGACGGGCCATTATGTTTTATCCAAACCTGGAACTGCGATTTATCAGGTCGGTTTAGCAGGAAAAAAGGGTTGAGTTTTCATCATAAACAGCGTAAGTTATCCGATAATCATAAACAGCGTTTAGGTCCTTGGGTCCTACAATTGACCGAGGCGTTGTTAAATTTTTCGATACGAGTGAGGTTTCGGGTGTCCCCCTCGCAGTCCAGGCTGGGGAGGGCAGGCAGGTTTCGGATGTCAGCAGGTTGATTAAGAGACTGCAATACCGATTCATCGAATTGGAACAATGGAAAGGTTGCTGGGATATGGAAACGATGTGGGCCCCATGGCGAATGGAATACATCCTGGCCGATGAGCAGGAGGGATGCGTTTTCTGCGACGCCCTTGAGCAAAATGATGACCTGACACTATACGCGGGAAATTGCACCATGGTCATGATGAACAAATTTCCCTACATCAACGGTCATCTTCTGGTTGCACCGATTAAACACCTGTCCACGCTGGATCAACTCAGCCGGTACGAGATGGGTGAACTGCTGGCCACGGTTGAAAGATCGGTGGGGATATTGAAACAGGCTATGAATCCTGACGGTTTCAATGTCGGGCTTAATCTGGGGAAGGTTGCCGGGGCAGGGGTGGAAGAACATCTGCATTTTCACATTGTGCCCAGGTGGTTCGGTGATACGAATGCCCTCACCGTTTTTGCAGAGGTCAGGGTAATACCCGAACACATTAGGGCCACTTATGATAATTTAAAACCGCATTTTGACACCCTGAACTTAAATACGAAAAACTAATGGAGAAATCGATGAAGAAAGCCACACTGTTTATCTGGGTGATTATTTTTGGATTCATTGCACTGGTCATTTTTCAAAATCAGACTTTCTTTCTGGCCAAAAACGCTTTTCGCCTAAATTTTGGAGTTAGAGAGTATCCTATACCGGAATTGTACAATGCCGTCATTCTGCTAGTTTTCTTTTTTTCCGGACTAATCATTGCCTATCTGTTTAATTTTTCGGCGCGTTTTAAAGCCAGACGAACGATCAAAAAGCTAAATACCACAATCGCCTCTCACATTAACGAATTGGCCGAATTAAAGAGTGAAATCAATACGCTCAAAGGCATCGAGACACCCGTGGACGAGCAGGCTGAAACCGTTAAATTAGATGTGAACGCCACCCAGAAAATTGCCGATGAAAGTCCTGCTGAGAATTCGGCCGATAAAACCCTAAAATATGACGCACCCCTAGAGACCGCTAACCCTGCCGGGGACGATGAAAAGGAGTCCAGTGACAAAAAAGAGTAATCGATCGCAATAGAGATGGTAAAATAGGCCACAAATTTTCACGAATTTTCACGAAATTTATTTTTCAGGGTATGCGGCACGACTTCCAAAATTGTGGATTTATTTCTTCGTGAACCCTTAGTTCTGTCTTTCAATCCCCAGAAAATCTATGAGCCCTCCCAAATCGACTCCGATGATAAAACAGTATCTGTCCATCAAGGAGCAGTATCCCGATACGATACTATTCTACCGGATGGGAGATTTTTATGAGATGTTTTTCGAGGATGCGCAACTGGCCTCCCGCGTCCTTGAGATCACCTTGACTTCGAGGAATAAAAACGTCGAATCTCCGGTTCCCATGTGCGGTGTCCCCCATCGTGCGGCTCAGAGCTATATTGCCCGTTTGATTGACAAGGGCTACAAGGTTGCCGTCTGCGATCAAATCGAAGATGCCGCTCAAGCCAAGGGGCTGGTGAAGAGAGACGTGGTCCGGGTGATTACTCCCGGTATGGTCATCGAAAATGAGCTGTTGGATGCACGTGCCAACAATTATGTCCTGGCGGTCTCCTGTAAAGGTGATTTGTATGGGATTGCCTATCTGGATATATCAACCGGTGATTTCCGGCTGACTGAATCAAAAGATTCGGCTTCCATTGTGGAGGAAATTCAGCGTATTTCACCCAGCGAAGTGCTATTCTCAGAATCGGCTAAAAAAGAGCCGCTCTATTTACCGGTCATGGGGGTCCTGTCAGAGATCGCCACCTCCTATCTGGACAACCGGGCATTTGAATTCAGAAGAAGTTATGAAAGGCTGACCGATCAGTTCAAGACCCTCACGCTGGAGGGATTCGGCTGTGAAACCTTGCAGGCGGGCATCTGTGCCGCCGGTGCGGTAATTTATTATGTCAGCGAAACCCAGAAACAGAAACTGGCCCATCTATCACGAGTCGAAACCTACTGGCTGGATAAGTACCTGCGGGTTGATGAATTAAGCCGGCAAAACCTGGAGCTGACCAAAAATATTCGTACCGGATCACGACGGGCAACACTGCTCGGGATTCTCGACCGCACCGCCACAGCCATGGGGGCCAGGCTGCTGGCCAACTGGATGCGCTATCCCTTGATCGACCTTGACCATATTCAGTTAAGACACGACGCCGTTGAAGAGTTAAAGGGTAGTCTCCAAATTCGTCGCAGCATTCGTGAAAGCCTGAAATCGGTTTCCGACCTGGAACGTATCGGCAGCAAAATCGTAATGGATCATGCCAATGCCAGAGATCTGGTAGCGCTGAGACGATCGCTGGTGATGCTGCCGGAGATATGGACGCTGTTGTCGGAACTCAATGCCGCGCTGTTCACCCCCCCTGGGCAACTTGACCGCCTCAATGCATTGGCCGAACTCATTGAGCAATCGATTCGAGAAGACGCACCTCACACCATTAATGAGGGGGGGCTTATTAAAAACGGCTATAATAGTGAACTGGATGAGCTTGTCCAGATAAGCCGGGACGGCAAAGGCTGGTTGGCCCGGCTGGAAGTTCGTGAACGGGAGGCCAGCGGCATCAACACGCTTAAGGTCCGCTACAATAAAGTATTCGGATACTATATCGAAGTTCCCAAAAGCCGTTCGGCATCCATTCCGGTCAATTATGTTCGCAAACAGACCCTGGTCAACGCCGAACGCTATTTCACCGATGAGCTCAAGTCATTTGAAATGAAGGTGTTCGGCGCAGAGGACCGACGGGCAGCGCTTGAATATGAACTTTTTAATGAAATTCGTCATGAAACAGCCGAAAACAATCAGCATATTCAGGCCGTGGCCCGCTTTTTAGCCCGGGTCGATTGTCTGGCGGATCTTGCCGATGTCGCCGATCAAAATGACTATTGCCGGCCGGCAATGACGACCAACGGTGGTATTATGATTGAAGACGGCCGCCACCCGGTGGTTGAAAAGATGATCACCGCTGAGCGGTTTGTGCCCAATACCATTAAACTGGATAACCAGAACCAGCAGATATTGATTATAACGGGACCGAACATGGCCGGCAAATCAACCGTTCTGCGCCAGGTGGCACAGGTGGTGCTGATGGCCCAGATGGGCTCGTTTATTCCGGCTGCCAGCGCAACGATCAGCATAACCGACCGGATTTTTACCCGGGTCGGCGCCCTGGACAATCTTTCCCACGGACAAAGCACCTTTATGGTTGAAATGGAGGAAACCGCCAATATCCTGAATAACGCGACTGATAAAAGTCTGGTGATCATGGATGAAATCGGCCGGGGGACCAGTACCTTTGACGGTCTCAGCATTGCCTGGGCGGTGGCGGAATATCTGCACGATCTAAAAAACAAGGGGGTTAAAACCCTCTTTGCGACCCATTACCATGAATTAACGGAGCTGGCCCAGACTAAACCCCGGGTCAAAAATTTTAATATTGCCGTCAAAGAATGGAACGACGAAATCATTTTTTTGCGAAAGCTGGTGGCAGGCGGAACCAATCGAAGCTATGGCATCCAGGTGGCACGGCTTGCCGGTATTCCGGATCAGGTCATTAAGCGGTCCAAAAAGATCCTCTTTGATATAGAGCAGGGTGAGTATGCGACCGGTGAATCGGCCTGCCTGGGTATCGTGAAGGAAGAAGCCGGTCAGGGTCCGGTACAACTGGATCTTTTTAGAAAGCCCGACAATCAGATCATCGAAAAATTAAGTCGGCTGGATATTTCCAGCATGACGCCCCTGGAAGCGTTAAACTTTTTAAATGATTTGCAGGAGAAAGTGAAAAAGAACTCCTGATATATTTTGCAAGCGCCAAGTTGATTGAAAGGATCTGCATTTTTCAAGCTTATGTTCATTAAAATCCCAAATGACAAATTTCTCTGGTGCAACTGATTCAAAAATTGCTTCAGTATCACCCTGGGACTGGAAATTATCGGTTTGGAACTTTCAGTTAAATCTGCTATCATATGCAAAAGTTCAAACAATCGTGCCGAATGGACTACTGGATACAGTTCGCATTTTATGTCTAAAAAAACTTACATTCTCCTCATCCTGCTGGCAAGCATCAGCACCTGCCTTTTGTGGAGTGGTGTTTCCGCGGGCCTAACACCAAGGCAGGCTTATCACCGCGCCGAAGACTGCTACAAAAAGCTGCGCAATTTCCCGGCAAAGATGAAATACCGCGACAACTGGCTGCGGTGCATAAAAAAATTTCAACAGGTTTATCGGCTGGACCCGGCCGGCTCCTGGGCACCGGCCGGTCTTTATATGTCCGGCACCCTCTACCAGGAACTGGCGAAACATTCGGGGAAAAGATCGGATTTGCAGGAGGCGCGTGATATTTATGAACGAATTATCAAGCGATATCCCAGCAGCCGATACCAGAATAAAGCCGCTCTGGCACTTCGAAATCTTGCCGCAACCAGGACGGCGCGGAAAAAGCCGGTTCAAACGAAATCCGCAAAATCTTCCAGTCAATCAGCCGCTGACAAATACCATGCGGCCGAATCCTGTTACGGAAATCTGAAGCATGATTCCCGTAAAATGAAATACCGCGAAAACTGGATGCAGTGCATCGAGAAGTTTTACGCCAGCTACCGCAATGATCCCGCCGGTTCCAAGGCGGCAGCCGGATTGTTCATGACCGGCAAACTGTATGCCGACCTTTACGGATACTCCCATCAAAAATCCGATCTGCGGGCTGCCCATACGATGTATGAGCGGATTATCGATAAGTTCCCGGACAGTCGCTACCGCGTCAAAGCGGAATTGCTCATCGATTCAATGCCACAGTGGGCCAAAGCAAATTCTGCCAGACAAAAAGATGACCTTGCCCAAGTGATCGATGCCCATGCGAATTCTTCCTCGAGCTCGACAGGCAGCCAGGATAAAAAAACCCCGCCTCTCAGCGACGGCCTGGGGACAGTCGATAATTTACGTTTCTGGTCGAACCCCAATTACACCCGGGTCGTTATCGACGCCAGCCATGAAACGACCTATAATCATCACTTGTTAAAAAAAGACCCGGCCCTCAATAAACCCCAGCGCCTGTATATTGATTTAAAGCGCAGCCGGCTGGGTCAGAACATTAAAAGAAATATTCCGATTAATGACGATTTGCTGACCGATGCCCGCGCCGGGCAGTATTCCTATGATTCCGTCCGGGTGGTGGTCGACATCAAATCCTTCAAAACTTACAAAGTTTTTTCCTTAAACGACCCGTTTCGTATCGTCATCGATGTCTGGGGAAGGTCTGATAACACAATATCACGGCCAAAGCCGCCGGTCATGACATCGAAAAAAAACGGCAAACTGCCCGCCGGTGCGCTGGCCAAACAGCTTGCGCTTGGCGTCAGCCGCATTATTATCGACCCGGGGCACGGCGGTCGGGATTATGGTGCCCCGGGATATTTGAAGGGTGTTCATGAAAAAGATATCGTACTGCAAATATCCCGCCGGCTGGCTAAGATGATACGCCAGGAATTAAAGTATGAAGTTTATCTGACCCGCAACAGCGACAGGTTTCTGACGCTGGAAGAGCGCACCGCCATCGCCAACACGAAAAGTGCCGATTTGTTCATATCCATCCACACCAATTCGCACAAAGACCGTCGGGCATTTGGCATCGAAACTTATTTTCTGAACCTGGCCACGGATGATGACGCCATTCGCGTGGCGGCTATGGAAAATGCAACGTCTACCAAGAATATCAGTGACCTTCAGACCATTCTCTCCGATCTGATGCAGAATGCCAAAATTAACGAATCCAGTCGCCTGGCAGGCTATGTCCAGAGTTCCATGGTCAGGCACTTAAAAAACAAACGCTACAGCCGTATTAAAGATAAAGGGGTCAAACAGGCTCCGTTTTATGTTCTTCTTGGCGCTCAGATGCCGGCCGTATTGGTCGAAACCTCTTTTATCAGCAACCCAAGGGAGTGCAAAAGATTGACCACTCCCCAATACCAGGTAAGGCTGTGCGAAGCGATCATCAAAGGAATCCGAACCTATATCAAAGAAACCAGCCCCACGGCGTTTCGCAGGGAATCTGCCGGACCCGGAATCAATGGGTGAGATTTCTTGCCAGCCGAAGAATAGAATCAGATAAAAAGCGAACCGCAGCCTGCGACGAGCTCAGCCGTGTCGAATATCGAACAGGGAACAGACTCAACATCGAACATCGAACTCCCAACCTTGAACGTCGAATAAGGATGTTGCTGCGCAACTCGGTTTTATTTTAGCAGACAGTAAGTCGAACAGATTGAACATTGACTATTGGATGACTATCGAAAAACGTCCTGGCATGGTCGCTTCGCTCCGCAATTCCATTTTATTTAATACGATATCTAACCATATTCGATGTTGGACGTTCGATGTTCGATGTTCGATGTTCAATTTTTTTCAGCATTTCTCACTTCAATATTCGACATTAGATATGCATTCTTTTTTCCCGCCTACGCATTCCGCCTCCCGACTTCAATAAATTTCCCATTCTTTGGATTGACATCATCCCTTGAAATCCTCTATTAAGAACCTTCTTTGAACCAGTTTATTTGAATGTTAGCGGCCATGGCTATCAAAAACGCAAATTCCAACATCCCGCTTAATCCTTATATTGTGCTGATCGGCGGGATCATCGGCGTGTCTACCGGTGCCATCTTTGCCCGCCTGGCAGACGCCCCGGCCCTGGTGACCGCCGCGTATCGGGTGGGACTGGCAGCCTTGATTTTAGTCCCGCTTGCCGGTTGGAAGGCCAGAGATGAATTGCGTCTGCTGTCTTCGCGCGATATAAAACTGGCCATGCTGGCCGGTTTGTTTCTGGCAATGCATTTTGCCAGCTGGATTTCTTCGCTGGATTATACGGCGATTGCCAACAGTGTCGTGCTGGTTAATACCATCCCGCTGTGGGTTGGCCTGTTGACTCCGTTGGTCACCGGAGATCGCATCCAAAAGCCTACGGTCATCAGTATCGGTCTCAGTGTCTTTGGCGCTGCGGTCATTGGTTTCGGTGATTTCGCAATAGGCGGCCAAGCGCTTTGGGGAGATTTCCTGGCGCTTGTCGGGGCGTTTTCGGCCGCAATCTACCTGCTGCTGGGACGCAATCTGCGCCGCAAACTCTCGCTGCTTTCGTATGTGGCAGTGTGTTACGGCAGTGCCGCAGTTATTTTATGGCTGGCAGTGCTTTTATTAAAGCTGCCGATTTCCGGCTACAGCAGCCAGACGGTAGCGGCATTTTGGGCCATGGCCCTGATATCTCAAATTCTCGGCCACTCCAGTTACAACTGGGCCTTAAAATGGTTCAGCACCGGTTTTGTTGCCGTCGCCCTGCTGGGAGAACCCATCGGCAGCACCTTCCTGGCTTACATCCTATTTGATGAAGGCTTAACCTGGTTAAAACTCATGGGCGGGTTGTTTATATTGTCGGCGATATATATCGCGGCAGCGGGGGAACACAGCTAGCCAGCGTGACGTCATAGAAATTAACTGCAATAAAGTAAATCAACTTTTTACCCGGTTCTTATGAATTCCAAATTTGGTGCTTGTTATTTGGGGGTTTAATGTTTTATAACTTACATTTCGCACTTGTAAAAAGAAATTTCAGGAATTATGCGAGTTATGCTAATTATTGCTCTAACTTGCTTATATTACAACGAATAAAAAAA
>CACVKW010001267.1 GCA_902749685.1 Olavius sp. associated proteobacterium Delta 1
TCGGCATGCCAGCGGGCATAGACATCGTAGTCGCCATCTTCATCTTCGGGAATGTCCGGGGTCCAGGTGGCCGTGTAATCGCCGTCGGCCCCGGTCCACAAGTAGTCGCCGTTGTGAGCCTGGTCGCTGCCCGTGGCCTCCTCCCAGCCGCCGGTGCCGCCGCCGTTTTTCGTGATCTCCAGATCGTCAATCCAGACATTCTCA
>CACVKW010001268.1 GCA_902749685.1 Olavius sp. associated proteobacterium Delta 1
GCGCGTTCGTAAAAATCACATCTTGAGAAAAGTTAAACGTCATATTGACTTTGATTTTATCTACAATGAAGTCAAAGACACATACGGCATTAACGGTAATGAATCAGTTGCACCTCCTATTATCCTGAAGATGATGCTGCTTTTGATTTTTTATAATGTGCGTTCAGAAAGAGAACTGGCAGCAA
>CACVKW010001269.1 GCA_902749685.1 Olavius sp. associated proteobacterium Delta 1
CATCTAATTGAAATTATGGGCAAATCTATATTTATCAAGAAAATGCAATATTTAAACGTATTATCAATAGGATAGAAAAACTCACAACATAATAGCAGAAATCA
>CACVKW010001270.1 GCA_902749685.1 Olavius sp. associated proteobacterium Delta 1
AAATCAGCGAGATTACCGATTTATAGAAGATTTACAACTGCTGCCTTATCCTGATCCTTTCAGTAATAATGAAGACCAAACAGGGTAGCGTCTGCGTGCAAGTTTATTCTGAGCTTGCCGAAGGGGGCTGCAGACCTTGAAGGACAGGTCTTGCGCTGCCTGCGCTCGCAGCCGGCCTGATTTAATATCCCCCGCCCGCCCTCCAAAAATAAGGAACCGCCGCTTGTCTATCTTAGCCGTTTGCGCCTGTCATGATAAACTGCAGTTTTACATAAGTGATTTTATCGTACAGAATTTTTATCTTTTTAAAATGCAGCCTCCGGCAGGGTGGTAAAAATGCCGTCCGATAAAATCGCCGTTATGTAAAGGGCCATTTATCACGCCAGGCACAAACTCAACAGCAAGGTAAGCGGCGGATCTGGTTTTAATATCTTTTCCCGCCCACCGCCCCAAAAAAAGGTTCGGATCATTTTAAATCGGCGATTATAACAAATAGGCAGTCAGAGCATGCATCTCTAACTGCCTTCAACTTCATCTGTATTCAAGACCGGCTATTTAACTTGATTAAGTCAACTTAGTCAACAACATCACCTATTTTCCTTATTCTTCGCATATTTGCAAAAAATGCAAAGAGCATTTTAACTTTCAAATTTTCCTAAAGCACGGTTTTCATATTTCTTTATCTCATTTCTGGTAGAATGAAATTCAATTATCAATTTTTCTGTTTCTTTTTCGAATAAAAATCCTTCCCCATAAAATCTAATCAATGAATATGATTCATCGACCGTTAATCCTTGACTCCCCTCTAAGAGTGGTTCCTTCTTTAACTTACTAATTAATTGATTCTTAGATGTTTTTTTTTCTGAGGCGATTAATTCCAATGCAACTGGCTCTCCTTTTTCAATAAATAAATCTATAATTAATTGACGGATATTAGACATAAGAATATCCTTTATCTTTAAAATGCTTTTACTTGTTTAGATAGATGTGGACAATATTCACTAAATAATTGAGCCGACAAATTGTGTTCTGATTTTTCTTTACTCATATCATACCCTTTACACTCTAATTGCGAAATTTGATCGTGTTGCATGTTAAGAAGCATCAACCATTCTTCACAATTAAAATCATCATCGTCATCATCATCATAATCTATAGGTGGATCTTTAGGAAAAGGTATCACTTTATCGCCAACATCATCATCATCGGATGTAGATGGCAAAGCAGGTATCTTTAAAGGATGACGCCTATAATGGTCTAATACTACTACTGTTGTTATAGCGGCAATAGCAATTAATACAACTACCTCAATTGTCCAAACCAGATCCCCTTTTGGATCGAAATTGTTTATAGGATTTCCTGAAGCATAAAGGAATAAGTTAATCCCGCCTGCCAACCCAATAGGATCAACTCTTAGATACTTTCCTGTTTCAGGGTCATAGTACCGTTTATAATTGTAGTGCAGACTAGTTTCCGCATCAAAATACTGGCCAGCAAACCTAAGATTATTGGTAACGGTAGAAGAGAGATCAACTTCTGCCTGCCCAAACGAAGAGTACTTCGCCGACCAGACGACAGCCCCATTGACTGCAGTTAGTTTCTGTGGGGTACCTAAGTGGTCATTTTGATAAATGACCACGTTGTCCACCTGCGGGCCAAAGCGCACATTCCCTTTAAAATCCGATCCTTGATCCCAGTTGGTGCAAATTGTAAAAGAGCTAAATTT
>CACVKW010001271.1 GCA_902749685.1 Olavius sp. associated proteobacterium Delta 1
GGTACAACCTGATTTCTAAATCACTAATTTCCCGTTTATAACTGCCTGTTTTTATTAAAGGCAGTATTTGATTTTCAAATTATTTTGGACAGCAATGATA
>CACVKW010001272.1 GCA_902749685.1 Olavius sp. associated proteobacterium Delta 1
AAAAAAAAGTGCTCTTTAGGGGGCAACGTGCATCGGAATATATGCCGGCCAATACTTCGATGAAGAAACTGGCCTTCACTATAACTACCACCGCTATTATGATCCCTACACTGGAAGATATCTGAAACCGGATCCGATCGGGTTAGAAGGAGGAATTAA
>CACVKW010001273.1 GCA_902749685.1 Olavius sp. associated proteobacterium Delta 1
AAAAGCCTAAGATTTCGGTGAAATACAGCGCTGAAAATCTTTTGATCAAATCCAGCATAAAATCCTTTTCAACATCTTTCAAAGGAAATCCATCCAGCGCGCTG
>CACVKW010001274.1 GCA_902749685.1 Olavius sp. associated proteobacterium Delta 1
CATAAATTCTTATCATCTAGCCTGGCCGTTATGCCTGAGATCGTTGCTTTTTCCGGGCTGATGCTGGATGCTTGATACTCGATGCTGGATATCTAACAGTACACTATCGGTGAATTTCAACGACATCCAGTATCC
>CACVKW010001275.1 GCA_902749685.1 Olavius sp. associated proteobacterium Delta 1
AGCATCAAGTATCAAGCATCCAGCATCTGCCCGGAAAAAGCAACGATCTCAGACATAACGGCCAGGCTAGATGACAAGAATTTATGCAATGTTAGGGTAGAGTCAACTATATACTTGAGTACTCACGTTCTGAGGAGCTAACGAACTTATAAACTCACCAACTTACCAGCTTTTCAGTCCAAGCTTCCCACCTTCTGACCCTCTCAGCTTCTCAACTTCTTTCTTTTCACCTGTTGCCTTAAACCTAATACCTTACACCTTTTACCTCTTCCTTATCGCAACGGCTCAAACGGCGAAGCAAGCGCCTTGGTTCTGGCGTCGGCCAACAATGTGTACTTTGCTATCGTGCAGGGGCGATGCTCGGGTGGTGCCGTGCCTTTGTCCAGATTTTCGATAAACGCGTCTCGCACCCGGTAGAAATGCTGCTCATGGGTTGTTCGCAGGCTGTCGGGGATTTCAATCAGCAGTGCATTTTTTTCCGGGATTGCAGAAAGTCCCGGATATTTGTCCGACCATTTCGTCAGGCATTCTCCAACGGTTTCCTCAACCTGCTGTCTGCTTTCGTGCGGCACAACCAATAGTTCGGTTTTGAAACCCGTTTCCGGCAGTTGGCGGATCATAAGGTCGGACCGGGTGCCTTTCACGAGGGACCGATGCGTGTCTTTACCACCCGGCGGTTCGTCCAAATACCAGATTTCCCTCAAGTGAACCGGCACATCCTTGATGCTGTAGATCAATTCGCCGTTGCAAAAATAGTCCAGGACATCATCTTTTACATATTCACCAATAGTCCGGGGAAACCGGTCTGTGCCGGTGATCTTTATGAACTTATCCAACGGAACCCCGGTTGCCCAGCGGCGTGCTTCGATCAGTTCAATATCTTTTTCATAATCAATGGGAATTCCGGGAAACAGCATCCATTGGGTCATGTCCACCAGGTGGATGGTGGTGTCGACGATGCCTTCACCCTGGACTTCGATATCAAAATACCAGACCGGCCGTACCAGGGGTTTTCCATTGACTATTTTGTGGAGGTGATGAACACATTCCTTGAAAACAGCAGGACTTCCATCGGTCTCGATTCGAACCCGGCCGAAGACGTTTTCTTCTGCCAAAAATTTTTTTTGAAGCAAGGTGGCAATTTCATAACGTTCGGTCATGATATCAGCTGCCAGGGGGCGATCCGGCGCCATGGTCGAGCGTAAAAATGGAAGCGCCGCCTGAGTTGTGACCCATGGTTTATCTGCTAATATCACTAACCCTGTCCGGTTTAAGATGTCGATGTTTTCCATCTTGGTGTTATTGCGTCCTGCCAGAACGGCGATGTCGCCTCTTTTTTCAGCTATTAATTTAGCAAGACTGTCTGCCCCCCGATATACATTTATTTGCCAACGGGTGGGGTTGAACGGTCTGTCATTAAAGGATTCAACAATCTCCAGAAATCGATCGAGTTCCGGTCCCGGTTCTGAATATACATAGATATCATCAGAAAGACTTGGATGACATTCACGCAATACCAGGGCCGCGTGAAAGTGACCGGGATTTAAAAAAAGGAGAGTATGCATAATGTAATCCTTTTGAACCTTTAGATAATTTAGGACACAGATTTACACAGATCGAGACAGATATCTTGATTTTTAATCTCTTTTGGGCCATGCCGCAAAAAGTGCAATTAATCTGTTTAATCCGTGATTACCTGCCTGCTTGTGCCTAAGCTATCGCCCGGCAAGAGGGTCGGTGTCGCATTCGGAAAAATTAAAATTTACTGTGAAACAGCCAATTTAGCCGGGTTTGGACTGGCTCCAATAGATTCTAAAATTCCGTGCAAATACCCTATGCTGCGGCCGGCGATGGTTTGCGGGTTGGGGTTGAAGTCAAAGACCTCGACCGAGATATATCCTTGATATTCGGCATCGTGCAGAATTTTGAGCAGGGGCGTAAACTGCAAATCCCCGAAACCGGGTCCGCGCCCGTTGGGATCATTGAGATGCACATGTTTTAACTTACCCGTTTCGAGAGCGGCTTGCAGTACGCGGGGAAGCTCGGCTTTTGCACTGGCATGGATGCTGCGGCAATCGAGCATGGTTTGAAAATTCGGATGACCGATTTCATCCACCATCTGCAGGGCCTCATCGATCGTATTGATGAAATTGGTATCAACCGTGGTCAGGGCCTCCAGACAATAGAATACATCGCGCGAGTGCGCCGCTTCAGCACAAACCCGGAAGGTCTCCAGCGCGCGTTTCCTGGTTTCGGCCGGATCCCATTCTTCCCTAACGGTGCGTTGTTGAGGAGATCCGTGCACCAGTACCTTGCCGCCCAGATCACCGCACAGATCGACAAGTTCCTTGAGGTAATTCTGGGTCGTTATACGGACATTGACATCCGGGTGGTTGATGTACAAGCCTTGCGGCTTAACCAGCAGCCAATGGAGACCAACGATTTCAATACCGGCTTTTTCGGCAGCTTGGCGGATTCTTTTTCTTTTGGCGGCCGAAATATCCGAGGCTGTTTCGCCCAGCGTAAACGGCGCCAGCTCAACACCGTCAAAGCCCAATTGAGCTGCATAATCGAAGACTTGCGCGATATCCCAGCCTTCAAAGAGCTCGTTGCAAATGGAAATTTTCATAAATCTACCTTTTTCCTGCGAAACAGACCGAATATCGAATTCTTAGCGCGGCCCACGGTCTGCTTCAGGTACCGGTTGCGGCTGAATACGGTCATCAATATCATTATAATGAGAATGACACTGATCGGGCGTGTGAAGAACGGTACCAGGGAGCCGTCGTTTAGAATCAGTCCGCGCCGCAAGTTCTCATCTAACATGGGCCCTAAAATTAGACCCAGGATTAACGGTGCGTCCGGAAATTTCATTTTGCGCAGCGGGTAACCGATGACGCCGAACAACAGCATAATTAAGATGTCAAAGACCCTACCGGCAATTGCAAAGGAGCCTACCGCGCATAGAACCAGGATGATCGGCATCAGGATGGATGTTGGAACGCGCAGGATCTTTACCACGATTCTGACCATCGAAAGCCCCAGAATCAGCATCGCAACGCTGGCCAGCAGAAACATGGCCGACACTTCATAAATGTAATTCGGCGCTTCAATTACCAGCAAAGGACCCGGCCGCATGCCATGCAGCCACATGGCAGCCAGCAGAACGGCGGCCGGTGGGCTGCCCGGTACCGCCAGCACAAGGACCGGTATGATTGCGCCTCCGACGCAGGCATTGTCACCGGTCTCGGCAGCCGTCAGTCCCTCAATAGAACCTTTGCCGAATTTTTCAGGCGTCTTGCTGGCGCGACGGGCAAAATCGTAAGCAACGAAGGAAGCGATATTTTCCCCGACCCCCGGAACCGTGCCCACGAATACGCCGATCAATCCGGATCGAATAATGTTTTTCCAGTTATTGAGCAAATCCCTGATACGGGGCAGCACGCGCCCAACCTGCGATATTTTTCCGCGACGCTGGGCCTCGACCGTGGTTTGGATAACCTCCGTCATACCGTATATGCCCACCAGCGCCGGAATCATCGAAATCCCGCCGTACAAATCCACCGTCCCATATGCAAAGCGCGGATATGCCTGGATGGCTTCCATTCCGATCATGGCCAGAAAGAGGCCCAGGAAGCCTGAGATCCAGCCCTTGAGCGGATCTTCCGGTGCCGTCAGGTTGCCGCAGATCAATACGCCGAACAGCGTCAGCCAGAAAAATTCAAAGGACTGGAAGCGAAGGGCAACTAGACCCAGATACGGTGTAAAGAACGCCATGAAAAACAGGGCGATGGTGGAACCCAGGAAGGAGGAAGTGGTCGCAATCCCGATGGCTTCCCCGGCCTTGCCCTGCAGCGCCAGCGGGTGGCCGTCGATGCAAGTGGCGGCGTTGGCCGGGGTGCCCGGGATATTGACCAGAATAGCGGAGCGGCTTCCGCCGTAGATGGCCCCCACGTACATGGCAATCAGGATGACGATGGCGTTGGATGATTCCCACTGGTAAGTCAGGCCGGTCAGCAGGGCAATACCCATGGTGGCGGTCAAACCGGGTAGCATCCCCACGATGATGCCGAGAAAAGTTGCCCAAAAAACGGAAACCAGGATCTCGGGTGTCATCAGTCCCAAAAGTGCATTAACCAGCTCTACAACACCCAACGAGACCCCCTTTATTTAGCCTGACGGCTATGCGCACCATCCCCCTATGTTAATGCCGGTTTTCCTAGGGCAACGGAACCAGGAAAATTTTGGTGAACACAAGATATATCATCGCGGAAGCGACAATAGATATGATCAGAGAAATAGACCGTTTTTGTTCTCCAAATGTCGCCATATACGCAAAGAGAACCAGAAAAGCTGCCAGGTAAAAATAAATATGGCCGAGCAGAAAAAAGAAACCGAAGGCGTAAATCATCGCCAGGCACCAGCGATGGACGCGTCTGGATCGCACAAAATTACTGAACGTTTCCCTGCCGGGAATGATCTTGTATCCCTGCTTTTTCACGGCTCGTACAAACAGCGCCAGGCTCATAACAAACAGGGTAATCCCCAGAATCAAGGGTACAAAGCCCGGGGCGGCATAGAAGCCGCCCCAGTCTTTTTCGAAGCGCGGAATGTTAAGCGATTCAACGACAATCAAAAGACTGCACGCCATCAAAATCAGGCCCATGATGAAATCGGCCTTCGGCATTCCTTTGTCTTTCATGATTCTTTTGCGTCCCTTTATTTACAGATAAATCCAAAGGCCGCGGGGTTTTTCTTGGCAATTCCGATCTCCTGCAAAATGCAGTTGACGTTGTTGCCGGTGGTTTCAGACAGCTTGAGAGCTTCTTCACCTTTGTAGTTGACGTTGGCAGATGCTTTTTCCTTGGCCAGGCGTTTCATGGCATCGGATGCCGCAGCTGCATCGAAGGCTTTGTTGATTGCTTCAACCGCTTCCTTCGGGGTGTCTTTGGCAATGTAGAGACCAAAGAGGTACTGCAGTGGCGCGTGGTTGGGGATAAACTGCATTACCGGTGGCACTTCACCATAGCCGTCAATTACCAGAGCCTGGGTGGACATGTTGGCCAGGGCCCGCAATTTCTTGGCACGCAGCATATCCGCCACTTCCATGGACAGCTGCATGACAACTTCGGTTTCTCCCTTTACGGTGGATACGACTGCCGGATATCCGCCTTTGTAGGGGATATGGCGGTATTCAATACCGGTGGCCTTGCGGAAGGTCTCGGCAGCCAGATGCCCGCCGGCGCCAACCCCGGCTGAGGCGACCTTCACCTGACCCGGCCGGGCCTTGAAATCGGCCACGAGATCATCGATGGTCTTGATTTTCGAGTCATACGGTACACAGATAACCGGGGCCGTCAGCATCGCATAGTAATGAATCCAGTCTCGATGGGAAATGTTGGGCAGCAGGTCCAGAACCTGATAGGTGATCACGCTGCCGTCGGCGTTGCCGGTCCAGGTGTAGCCGTCATGTTTGGCCTCATAAGCGTTTTTCATTCCAATAGAGCCGGAGCCGCCGGGCTGATTGACCACCGGAATTTTCTGACCGAGAACTTTTTCCATCTCACCTGCCAGGGTGCGACAGGTTTGATCCGTGGCGCCGCCGGCCGACCACGGAACAATCAGTGTAATGGGTCTTTTGGGCTGCCAGTCGGCAGATGCGAAACCTGCAGAAAAAACCATTGCCACGATGACGATAAGAATTCCAACTTTTTTCATTGCATTTCCCCCTTTTCTTTTTGTAGAGTTACTACCTGAATTTTGCATGTATCCCTACCAACAACGAATAAGAGTGGATATCAGTAATTTATCCCGAGCGATGTTTGCTGATAAAAATTCAGGTAATTAATATCACCTCTGCCGTTACAACGACGGTAAAATTGTCCAGAATAGGTTATAGGTACTCCTGCGAACCGGCTGGACAGCCAAACCAGGCTCAAGCACGATAAATGGGACGAGCCCCATTTGTCAAGAGTTATGTCAATGACTGTTATCAAAGGAAGAATTTCCGGGGCACGTATCGCTGAAATTCATCTGGACGGCGATCGTATTACGAAAGTTTTGACGCACCAATCAAATCGCAGCGATCAGCAAGGACCGAGCGAGGATATACGGATCGCCCCCGGTTTCATCGACATTCAGGTAAACGGATTTTCCGGTATTGACTTCAATCAGCCGGATTTTCAAGGAGATGATCTGGTCGATGTCTGCCGAAACCTTATCGAGACCGGGGTGACCGTATTCTGTCCCACCCTGATTACCGCAGACTGTAATCGACTTGCCAGGAATATCACCGAGATCCGTAAGGCCTGCCAGAATCATCCTCTGATCCGTTCAATGGTTTTGGGCATACACCTGGAGGGGCCTTACATTAATCCCGAGGATGGTCCCAGAGGGGCCCATCCCGCAGACCACGTTTTACATCCCGACTGGGATGAATTTGAGCGTCTCTTTAGACTGGGGCAGGGATTGGTGCGAATGGTGACGGTGGCTCCCGAGTTGCCGGATGGTCTCGCGTTTATTAAAAAGGCATCCCAAAGCGGCCTGGTAGTGGGAATAGGACATTGCAATCCTGAACCGGACATTGTGGATCAGGCGGTGCGCGCCGGCGCCAGGATTTCAACGCACCTGGGAAACGGCACCCATCAAATGCTTGATCGCCATAAAAATTACCTGCAGAAACAGTTGGCCCATGACGGGCTGATGGCCAGTATTATCTGCGATGGGCCTCATTTACCGGATTATTTTGTCAAAAATGTTGTCCGGGCCAAGGGTCGGGCGAAAGTTATTTTAATTACCGATGCGACAGCTGCTTCACATGCTCCACCCGGCCGCTATTGCTTTGGGGATCTTGAAGTCGAGGCGGATGATGACGGCGCTCTCAGGCATTCGGGAACTTCTTATTTGGCAGGCTCGACGCTCACCATGGAAAGGGCGATCGAAAATTGCGCGAATTTTGCCGGAATTCCACTGGTATCGGCTATCAATATGGCGACTGTGAATCCTGCTCGCCTGTTTGAGGGGATCAGCGGTAAATTGGAAAAAGACCAGCGGGCCGACCTGGTGCTTTTCAAGACAAAGAGAAAACAAATCAGAATCGAGCGGGTGTATCTTGCGGGCCGTCTTTTATATTCGGCAGAAGAAGTGACTTAAAAAAAGATAAATGAAAAAAGAATCCATTCCCTTCTAAAATCGAAAAACGGAGGAAGATGTGAAAATTGAAGTGTTCAAAACAAAGGCGGAATGTGGTGCGGCGGCTGCCGACAGGGGGGCCGAAATTTTAAGACAAGTGATCGCTGCTAAAGGCCGGGCGAGTTTTATTGTGGCCACCGGAGCTTCCCAGTTTGATTTTATGAAATCCTTAACCCAAAAAGATGGGATTGATTGGCAAAACACCGCCATGTATCATCTGGATGAATATATCGGCTTTACCGAAGAACATCCTGCCAGTTTTCGACGTTACCTTAAAGAGCGATTAGTTGATGTGGTACAGCCGGGTTTGGTTCATTTTATTCGGGGCGAGGCTGCCGATCCTGCGGCCGAATGCCGCAGAATGAACGACATTATTTCTCAGGATAATATCGACGCGGCCTTTGTCGGGATTGGCGAAAACGGACATCTGGCTTTCAATGATCCGCCGGCGGATTTTGATACCGAGTCGCCGTTCATCATCGTCGAATTGGATGACGCCTGCCGGCACCAACAGTTCGGGGAGGGCTGGTTTGCATCCTTTGAAGAAGTCCCCACCACGGCTATTTCGATGTCGATTCAACAAATAATGAAATCCGAGGCCATCATATGCACCGTCCCGGATGAAAGAAAAGCCCAGGCCGTGAAGCAATGCTTTGAGGGGGAAGTCTCTCCCATGCATCCGGCTTCTATCCTGCGCAAACACCCCAATACGTTTGTTTATCTCGATGAACCGGCGGCGTCACAATTATCCCAAAGGTAAAGACTTTTCTTGATATTCACCGCAGAGGCGCAAAGGACGCGAAGAAATACTATTTTTATTTGCCTCCCTCTCAGAGGCAAATGAAAAGAAAAACTTCTCTCTGCGTCCTTTGCGCCTCTGCGGTGAAATTTATCAACAAGCATATATCACCGAAATTCCGAAACAGAGCACTAAGTCATTCCGTTACGATCGGTTTAATGGTAATAGAGCTGATTTCTGCCATACGATCGCGTATTTCATTAAACATCGCTTCATCACGATAGACACCGATAATCGCCCCGCCGGAACCGGCAAATTTGGCGCTGGCACCGCAATTCCGGGCCGTCTCGACCATTTTAACCTGCCAGAAGGGGAGTCGATAAATACTGCGCCGGGTATCAAAATTTTCATTGATCAACGCTGACAGTTTTGCCGCATTTTGATGGAGCAGTGCGTCGCGTCCCCCGATAGTCAATCCGGCAAAGTGCTGCATGGCGTTAACAACCAGAGATTCACCGCAATCATAGCGACCTCGTATATCATTGTGAAAGGCCTCGGTGGGTTCACTGAGGGCATTGTGATACGCAATATAAAGGGGCGGCAGCAGGGCGGGGTCGAGCCTTTCATAGGCATAAAATGTGATCCCGTTGGCCTGCCGTTCGGCAAGTTTGTCAAAATCCATGTAGATCATGCCTTCATAGCACTGAATTACACGATCCTGTAGACCGGCAGAAATTCCGAGTTCGGCAGTCTCAATGGACAGCACAAAGGAGGGTTGCAGCTCAAGAGGGATCTCAATTTCGTAAAATTCCATCAGGCATCGCAGGGTAGCAACGATAATTGAACTGGATCCGGCCAAGCCGACCTGGCGGGGGATATTGGTTTCATAGCGTACCGAAAAATTTCGCTCGTGAAGCTTTAGGTTGTTCTCGCTGCAATAATCGACAAAGTGTTTGATGGTGGCTTTGATAAGCCGAATGCCACCATAATAACCGTGCAATCGAACGTCCTGAGCCAGATCATGGATGGAGCGGAAACGCGCGCGATCATCTCTTGACTGGACGATATCGACTGAATCCCACTCATACATGACCACCTCAGCCCAGAAATTGCGCACGATAATCGAGATGGTTTTGCCGTTGTAACCGTCAGACGGATTGCCCAGCAGTCCAGCCCGGGCATAGGCGCGTTTGCGGATGATTTCCATAACTACAGCATATTCTTTAAATATTCACGCAGCGAATCGCCGCACTTCTCATCTGCCAGGGCAAACTCGACAAATGCCTGAAAATATGAATCAAAATTGCCAACATCATAGCGGCGTTCATCGGCACGCAGACGCACACCATACACTTTTCCGCCGCCTTGAATGATCAGACGGATCGCATCGGTGAGCTGATATTCACCTCCGGACCCGGGTTGGATTTGCCCGAGGGCTTCAAAGATGCCGGGCGCGAAGACGTACCGTGCCGCTATCACTAAATTGCTGGGCGCTTCATCGGCACTTGGCTTTTCAATGACATCCTCAAGCTCGAAATATTCGCTGTCTTCCCTGGGTTTGGCGACACCGTAATAGGGCACTCGATCTTGCGATACTTCCATAAAAGCAATGACCGCCTCGGCCTTCCGTTCAACAAAACATTTTGTCATGCGACTGAGAATGTCGCTTTCGGCATTCAGGCCGATAATGGAATCGCCCAGCGCTACGGCGAAAGGTTGATTGCCGATAAAGGGTTCAGCACAGGAAACGGCATGACCCAATCCCAACTGCTGCCGTTGGCGGGTATAAAAATACTGGATTGGGGCACGTTCGAAGCTGAGTTCGGCCAGCAAATCTTCTTTGCCATTTTCCCGCAAAACCTGGATCAGTTCGGCGTTAAGGTCAAAATGGTTTTCGATGGAAGCCTTGCCGGGACCCGTGATAAATAAAATGCGCTGCATGCCGACACGCGCCAGTTCCTCCACGACATATTGTACCACCGGCTTGCGACCAACCGGCAGCATTTCCTTTGGTTGAGACTTGGTGGCCGGTAAAAGCCGCGTACCCAGACCGGCCACAGGTACAACTGCAATATTAATTTTCATCCTTAAAAATCCACCTTCACTAATGAAATCCCCAACCTTCCGATGGGTATAGATATTTTGGTTTTCATGGCAAGTCAACACGAAAAATACTAATAAGATGAAACGCCTTGAAACTATTTGAAAAAGTAATATTCATGTATTACAAGGAAATAAGTTAGGGTTAATGGCAGGATTTATTATCAGGGGAGGCGTCTTACACTCGTATCACTAGTCGCAAATAAGGAGGTTACCATGAAACCATTTTTGTCGGAAAATTTTTTGCTGCATACAGGAACTGCTCAAATCCTGTACCATGAATTCGCCAGGGATATGCCGATTTTGGATTATCATTGCCACTTGCCGGTGGAAGATATTGCCAGCGATCGCAACTTTGACAATCT
Organism: Olavius sp. associated proteobacterium Delta 1; assembly: GCA_902749685.1. GTDB lineage: Bacteria > Desulfobacterota > Desulfobacteria > Desulfobacterales > JAFDCJ01 > JAFDCJ01. The sequence continues at coordinate 10,396 of CACVKW010001275.1, forward strand.
GACCCAAATCTGGCTCAACGGTGATCATTACAAATGGCGGGCCATGCGCGCCAACGGTATCGCCGAACGTTTCATTACCGGAGATGCGACTGACTACGAAAAATTCGAAACCTGGGCCGCGACCGTGCCCTTGACCCTGCGCAATCCGCTTTACCTCTGGACCCACCTCGAATTGAAACGCTGCTTTGGTATCAGCGATAAAGTCTTAAATCCGGATACGGCCGGGAAAATTTATGATACCTGCAGCGAAATGCTGCAAACCGAGGAGTTTAGTACCCGCAATATTTTGCGCCAAATGAACGTGAAACTACTGTGTACGACCGATGATCCGGTCGATGATCTATCGCATCACCTGGAACTTAGCAGAGATCAAAGCTTTGAAATCAAAGTTCTGCCGGCTTTTCGGCCGGACAAAGCCATGGCAGTGGAAACACCGGAGACCTTCAACCAATGGGTCAATCAACTGGCAGAGGCCGCCGATGTGCTTATCGAGGACTATGAATCCTTTTTGGAGGCACTTCTAAAGAGACACGATTTTTTCCATCGGATGGGCTGTCGTCTTTCAGATCACGGTCTTGAACAAATTTACGCTGAGGATTTTTCAGGAGAAGACATCGCTCGCATTTTCGTCAACGTCCGCAACGGACAAACACTCGCGCATCGGGAAGTGCTGCAGTTTAAATCCGCCATTCTGCTTGAGCTTGCAAAGATGGACGCAGACCAAAATTGGGTTCAACAGTATCATATCAGCGCTCTGCGTAACGTCAATACACGAGCCATGAAGGTTTTAGGACCGGATACCGGCTATGATACGATGGGCGATTTTGAAATTGCCAGACCGTTGGCAAAGTTTCTTGATATTTTAGACCGAGAATACAAATTGGCCAAAACGATAATCTATAGCATAAACCCCGGGGATAATGACCTGATCGCCGCAATGATTGGTAATTTCCAGGACGGGACAGTGCCGGGTAAAATGCAGATTGGTTCTGCCTGGTGGTTTAATGATCAGAAGCATGGTATTGAGCGTCAACTCGATGCCCTGTCAAACTCCGGGTTGCTCAGCCGGTTCGTCGGTATGTTAACCGACTCCAGAAGCTTCCTGTCCTATCCCCGGCACGAGTATTTTCGCAGAATATTGTGCAACCTGCTGGGCAACGACGTGGAGAATGATGAACTGCCCGATGATATGCAGCTTGTTGGTAATATGGTCAAAGATATTTGCTATAATAATGCGGTCAACTATTTCGGTTTCGATGAACCCTGAGAGCAAGTTTATATAGGTTTATTCTTGGCCATTGGGCCTTGCTTTCAAAAAGGATAAGATAGAGAAACGCATTCAACTCGGATTGCCAATTCCGCTGCGCTCAATCGGCAGCCGGTTGAGGCGGGCGTTGGGCCCCCATTCAGATTGCGCTCATTCAACCTCAAAGGAATACGACAATGAGAAATGTCATTCGTCAAACTGTAATTTTACCGGCGTCGGCAGAAACGCTATTTGAAATGTACTTGGATCCCTCGACACACCGAGCAATCACGGGCGCATCCGTCGACATTGGTGATGAAGAGGCTCTAAATTCAAAGCCTTCGATGGGGCCTTGACGGGGACGATCCTTGAGGTGGTAAAGCCAAGGCTGATCAATATTATGTGGCAACCCAACACAGCAATTGAACGATATGGTAAAGAAAAGTAATCTTGTGTATCAATAGTTGCAAATAAATCCCTGTTTTCAGCACTTTTAAAATATCACTTGGCATCATTCCATTGGAATGTATTTTTTAAGCTTGCGGAGTGCAACTAATGCCAACCAAATATCACTAAAGTTTTGGATAAAAAGCCTTCAATTGCCGATCATTCAAGAAACTCCAGGCTTTCCAGCCTTCCACCATGTCATCTAATTTTATGAATTGGTGGTAATTCTATAAATCAGAGACAAGATTGCCGTCTTTGTCGAATCTTAACGGACGCTGTTTTCCGGTGATGCTGATTCCCTTTGATTTTTTAGCCTCTTTCTGCATGGCCTGGGAGATATACATCTCTTCCAGATGCAGGGTGTCGCGAATATGAACGATGCGTGCGTTTTGCGGTTCAACCAGACCGATGGTTCCCAATGCGGTCTTAATTACCTCGCGATCGGATTTAAAATAAGGCGGTATGCGCACGGCTTCCGGGCAGGAGGATGTGAAGGCATTCATGTATGTCGAATGGCGATCGATTTTGTCCACCAGCCGCTGGGTGGTAAAGTCGGCATTGCCGATGGCCGTGGCATTGCCTTCGGAATCTGCGGTCAAGTCCCGTATGAAAATGCGCATGATATCGATTTTAGTGTCCGGGCCGTGGTAGGAGATGACGGTGCGGCCGATCACATTCTGGTCCATGCCGGTGCCGCTGATATCTTTGCCCATCCAGTCAACGATCAGCAGATCGATGGGATCCAGGGGAATTTGCGGCAGCAGCCGTTTGGCTTTGCGCAGCAGTTGCGATTCTGTTTTCTCGATTTCAGCGGCCGGGATGGCGCGGATGATTTCTGTTTCATCCCGCTGATTTTCAACCAGCGCCAATCCAAAGGCAATCGGGCACTTTTTCAAAATCACTTTTGCCACGGACGTCAATACCGGGAAATGGCCCAGTCGGACAATGGCGTTGTGATACAGGTCCGCTCCTTTTTGTTTGCCTAGTCCAATCGCCATGATTTTCATTAATCCGCTTTCGATTTTGCCTTTGAAATCCGTGTGGGGTTTAACCCGGTTGACCACCGCGATATGGTCGGCCTGGGATGCGAAGCGGTCCAGATACACCGGAATCCCGTCCGGGGTAAATCCGATCTGAACGACCTGCATCGATGATTTGACGGGCACCCCCATTGCTTCCCGGGTAACGCCGTAATGTTCCAGGATCTTTTTCTGGCCCTGGGCGGTGGCGCCGCCGTGACTGCCCATGGCCGGGATAATAAAAGGCCGGGCACCAATTTTTTTCAATTCCCGCACAACTTCCCCCAGAACCAAAGCCAGGTTGGTGATACCGCGACTGCCGGCCGTAATGGCGACGGTCTCTCCTTTGCCGATAGTCTCTTGGGGTTTAATCCGATTGAGTTCAGCGCGGACGGTGGCAGGAATATCTTTGACGGGTTCGGTGTTGAAACGCTGTTTAATTCGGACCATCTTCGGAAATTTCATCGATTCGCCTCTCCTTTTTGACGTGAATTGATGGATCATTGGTTTTCCACTTGACGACATAACAGTTATATACGTATACCATAATTAATCCGCCCTGAATAATAGCAATTTCAGGATTGTAAACTTTTTTTTGAGAACTGAATAGGTTTTTAAACCTAAGCGCCGGCGGCTTAATTAGTTTATGCTGCGCATGTCTTTTCTTTTTTATTTGTTGTTTATGCCATATCAGCTTCTCGCACCTAATAAATAGCCTGAACGTGGCATCTTTCAAGGTGGATTGACAAATTCCTTACATGTTTTTTTGACATAAGACAACTTACAAATAAAAGAATTTTCAAAATTGCTGTGAGATACGACCCATATGATTTGGACGGTTGCGGCAAGGAAAAATCACATAGTTATCTGCCTGCCTGCTGTTAAACAGACCAAAGCGGACCAGCGTAAAATAATATGCGAAGCATAATGTAATTAAGCCGCCGGCGCTCAGGTCTAACAAGTTTCTCTCGTTTTCGACGAACTATTTACAACCGCATCGTTATTATCAGGGCGGATTAATTAGGAGATGTTATATGTACGATTTAGTTACCTTTGGTGAAGCCATGATTCGATTGTCTCCACCTGATTTTAAACGGTTGGAGCAAACGACTACACTGGATTTGAATATCGGTGGTGCCGAATTAAACGTTGCGGTGGGAGTATCCCGCCTGGGCATGAAAAGCGCCTGGGTATCCCGCTTACCGGATAATCCCCTGGGAAGAATGGTGGCCAACAAAGCCCGTGAATTCGGGGTGGATGTCTCGCCGGTGATCTGGCAAAAAGAGGGCCGAACCGGACTGTATTTTCTTGAATTCGGCGCCACCCCGCGGCCCACTTCAGTGGTGTATGACCGCGCAAATTCATCATTCAGCAAGATTCAACCGGGAGAAGTTGACTGGGAAGAAATATTGCAGTCAACCAGCTGTCTTCACCTGACCGGTATCACGCCGGCTGTCAGCAAATCGTCGGCTGCCGTGACCTTGGAGGCGCTGCAAAAAGCCAAGGCCTCAGGCTGCAGGGTCAGCCTGGATTTGAATTACCGGGCCAAACTCTGGAGTCCCGAGGAAGCGCATCTGACTCTGGCTCCGATGATGGACCTTGTGGATATTTTGATTACCACCAAAGGCGATAGCCGCACCATCCTGGGTATTGAGGCTGAAAATGATGAGGCCCTGGCAAAATCGCTGCTCGATAAATACCCCATCGAGATGGTTGCCGTCAGCTACCGGGAAGGTGACACGGTTTGGCAGTGCCTGTTTAGTGCAATTGCCGTGAACCGGGAGAAGACCTACACCACCCGGACTTATAATATCGATATAGTTGATCAGGTCGGCCGCGGAGATTCATTTGCGGCCGGATTTTTGTATGGCGTCATAGGTGAAAACGATCTGCAAATGGGGTTGGATTACGGGGTGGCATTTGCGGCACTGAAGCACAGTTTCCCAGGTGATTTTAACTGGTGTACCAAGGATGAGGTCGAGGCTTTGCTGGCGGGACCGAAACCCGGTGTCCACCGATAGTGTCGTACCCCACAAATACATTCAAAAGTTGGACAGGATGAATAAGCAATGGTTAAGCTTTGAATAACTAACCCCGGACGGAGACAAATTTTATGAAAGCTCTGGTGCTGGAAGAGTACAACAAGCTGATCTACAAAGATGTTCCCGAACCGCAGGTCGGACCGGATGACGTTTTGGTCCAGATTAAGGCCAGTGGTATTTGCGGCAGCGATGTGCATGGTATGGATGGCAGCACCGGCCGGCGCATACCGCCTCTGGTTATGGGCCACGAAGCTGCGGGAATTGTAACGGAAGTAGGTTCAAACACAAAAAAAACTCATCCCGGTCAACGTGTCACCTTTGATTCCACACTTTACTGCGGAACATGCTTTTTTTGTCGCCGGGGTGACATCAACCTCTGCGATCAGCGGCGAGTGCTGGGCGTTTCGTGCGATGAATACCGGCAACACGGGACCTTTGCCGAATATGCCGCCGTGCCCCAACACATCATCTATCCGCTGCCGGAAAAGATAAACTACGAACAAAGTGCAATGGTCGAGCCCTGTTCCGTGGCATTCCACGCGGTGGCAATCACTCCATTGGCGTTAAATGATACGGCGGTTGTGGTCGGTGCCGGTATCATCGGCTTGCTGGTGATCCAGACCCTGCGAACCTCCGGCTGCGGACAAATTATAGCCGTCGATCTCGAGTCGCAAAGGTTGGAGCTGGCGCGGCAGCTGGGAGCGGATGTCGCTTTGAATCCCGCCGGGGATGATGTCGCCTCCATGATAAAAAAAATGACCGCCAAGCGGGGCGCGGATCTTGCATTTGACGCCGTCGGTATCAATGCCTCTCTGAAGACGGCCTTGAACAGTTTGCGCAAGGGTGGCGCTTTGACCCTAATCGGAAACTTAAAACCTGAAGTTGATCTGGCGCTGCAAACCGTTGTCACCGGAGAGATCAATGTACGGGGCTCATGTGCCTCCCGGGGTGATTATCCCGCCTGTCTGGATATGATTGCTCGTGGTGCAATTAATGTCGATGCTTTAATTAGCGCCACAGCACCTCTCTCGGAGGGTGCGCAGTGGTTTGAACGGCTCTACCAGAAGGAGAAGGGACTGATAAAGGTGATATTAACTCCTTGAGCTTATTTCGAATTAATAGGAGGGGGTAGACTTGAATAAACAAATGTTCGACCTTACCGGCAAAGTGGCTGTTGTCACGGGTGCCAGTCGAGGGCTTGGTCAGTATTTTGGGCGGGCTCTGGCCCGGGCCGGCGCAGATTTGGTTATCACCAGTCGTCAAGCAGATACTCTCAGCGAATTTAAAAAAGAAATCGAATCACTGGGCCGCGCTGCCTTGCCTCTGGCGTTGGATGTGCGGGACTATGACAGTATCCAGCAGATGGTTGAAATTGGCTGCAAGCACTACGGCCAAATTGACATTCTGGTTAATAATGCCGGCTGCAATGTCCGCAAGCCTAGCACCGAGGTCACCTGGGATGACTGGAACCTAGTGCTGAACACCAATTTGCGGGGAACATTTTTCGTGGCCCAGGCGGTCGCTAAAAAAATGATTTCGCGGCAATACGGCCGGATCATTAATATCGGATCCGTGACCAGTGTCTTCGGCTATGCCGGCCTGGCGCCATACTGCGCCAGCCGCGGAGGTGTCAAACAGCTGACCATGTCCCTGGCCGATGACTGGGGAGAATTCGGCATTACCGTAAATTGCCTTGCGCCAGGCTGGTTTAAGACCGAGCAGACCCGGGCGCTTTACGAAGATCAATCCTGGGTCGATTACCTGGTCGATCGCATCCCCTTAAAAAGACCCGGTACCCCGCATGATCTGGACGGCGCCATCGTATTTTTAGCTTCTGACGCCGCTGAATACGTGACCGGCCAGACTCTGCTGATAGATGGCGGTATAACCACCGGATCGACTCGCGCTTTGCCGACCAAGAAAGCCTGACGGCAGTTGAGTGATTTGTTCGTCATTCAACTCTTAACCCTAAACTCTGTCTTTACAGTTGAAGCATTACCTATCTTAGCAGGAGCGGAGTCTATCCCCACCTGCGAATTTGCTTGACAACAAATTTTTGTACTAATATCTAAAACCTGGTCCTTGAGTACAATTAAAACAGAAAACTTTACCACAAATAAACTATTGACGGTAACCCAAAACCCGAACCAAAAAGGAGAGCATTATGAGATGCAAAAATTTGATTTGTCTGGTTGTTGCCATTGCGGTGGTTTTTTCTATTGGTCTAACGAGTGCCGCGGCTGCCGATTACCCGAAACGGCCGATAACATTGATCTGCCCCTGGGGTGCCGGTGGCGGTACTGATGCCGTATCACGGATCATTGCAACGCTGCTCAAAAAAGATCTGGGCGTGCCGGTCAACGTCGTCAACCGCACCGGCGGAAGCGGTGCCGTGGGTCATACGGCCATGGCGACCGCCAAACCGGACGGCTACACCATCGGTATGCCCACGGTTGAAATTACCATGATGCACTGGATGGGGCTGACCAAAATCACCTACCAGGACATGACCCCGGTGGCCATGGTGAACTTCGATCCGGCGGGAATTAATGTCCGCACGGATTCCCCTTGGAAAACGTACAAAGACCTTGAGATGTATGTTCGTGATAACCCCGGCAAATTGAAGGATTCCGGCACCGGTCAGGGGGGGATCTGGCATCTGGCCATGGCCGGATGGATGAACGCCATCGGGTTATCGCCCAAGGCCATAAAATGGATTCCGAGCAAAGGTGCTGCGCCGGCCTTGCAGGATCTAATGGCCGGCGGCATCGAGATGAGCACCTGTTCGCTCCCCGAGGCTGCGACCCTGATAGACGCCGGCAAGGTCAGACCCCTGGCGATCATGGCTTCCCAAAAAGACCCGAACTTTCCTGAAGTCCCGACACTCAAGGAGTTAGGTATCGACTGGACCTGTGGTGCCTGGCGAGGCATTGCGGCACCCAAGGGAACTCCCAAGGAAATCATAGCGGTGCTGGAAAAGGCCATCGCCAAGGTGGTTAAAAGTGATGATTTTGTCAAATTCATGAAAAACCGCGGCTTCGGCATTTACTATTTGAATACCGCAGACTTCGCCAATGCACTGGCACAGGCGGACAAAGACAACGGCGCGATAATGAAGGCCGCCGGTATTACTAAATAACGCGAATAGGTTTTCCACCGGAGGCGGATCAGGTTTCGGGTGTCAGGAAATCTGGGTGCTAAAACCTGACACCTGAACACTGACGCCTGAAACCCGAAATCAAAGCTGTGGGCAATTTGCTATAACAAAAATTTTATGACGGTATATTCCGACCTGTTAAGATAAAAAAGGGTTTCCTTCATGCGAGTGAGTAACACGGCCATCGGACTGCTGCTGATTATCTTTGCCTGTGCCGTCCTGGTGCACGTCCAAAGCTTTCCCAAACTGGACAATGACTATCCGGGACCGGCGCTGTTTCCCAGTGTTTTGGCCGTGTTGTTCATTTTTTGCGGCATCGGGTTAATCATCCAGGGAATTCGTAAGCGAGAAAAAGTGCTGAAATTTGACCTGGGGACCGTTACCCTTACCGGCTGGATTAACATTGCCTTCATACTGGGTACGGTGGTCTGCTACATTTTATTGGCCGAATACCTGGGCTTTTTAATCTTTTCTTTTGTAATTCTAATGATTCTGATGAAATGGTTGAAGGTCAAAATACTATCTAGCCTGGTGATGTCGATTACGGTAACCCTGGCCATTTATCTCTTGTTTGCTAAAGTTCTTCTCGTACCCCTGCCTTGGGGCCTTTGGGGCTGGTAATCAATATGGAAAACATTCTGACCGCAATTTCGCTGATCGTTCAGCCATATGTTTTGATGATCATATGTATTTCGGCCATTTATGGACTTTTCGTCGGTGCCATTCCTGGTTTGACAGCCACCATGGCAACGGCCCTGCTGGTGCCGGTCACATTTTTTATGGATCCGGTTCCGGCCCTGGCCGCCATCGTTACGATGGAAGCCATGGCAATATTTGCCGGTGACATCCCGGGTGCACTGGTGCGAATCCCCGGTACCCCTTCATCGGCGGCCTATGTTGAAGAATCTTATGCCTTGACTCAAAAGGGCAAAGCCGGATTCGTTCTGGGAGTGGACGTGACGGTCGCCGCCATTGGCGGTTTATTCGGTGCGGTTATCCTCATATTATTGGCCCCGAAGCTGGCCGAGGTGGCCATGCAGTTCACATCTTTCGAATATTTCTGGCTGGCCTGCATCGGTTTGAGCTGTTCGGTTCTGGTGACCAAAGGGTCTCTGCTGAAAGGACTTGTATCCCTGTTGATCGGACTGATGATGACCACCGTCGGTGTGGATATTACACTGGGATTTCCGCGATTCACCTTTGGAGTTACCGATTTTTTAAACGGATTTACATTTATCCCGGCCATGATCGGCATGTTCGGCGTCTCCGAGGTCATGCGCAATGTGTCCAAAGAGGAAAGTAATTACAGCTCCGTAACGGTTCAGACGAAGAAAATGTTTGCGGGTGTGCTAAGTACCGTAAGAAAGTATAAGCTGAATGTGGCACGATCCGGGCTGATCGGTACATTTGTCGGGATACTGCCCGGCGCCGGAGCGGATATCGGCGCCTGGATTGCCTATGCCGTCAGTAAAAAATTTTCAAAAGAGCCTGAAAAATACGGTACCGGGCATATCGAGGGTATTGTTGACGCTGGTACGGCCAACAACGCCGGCTTGGGCGGCGCCTGGGTGCCGGCCCTGGTATTCGGAATTCCGGGTGATTCCATTACCGCCATCGTGATCGGCGTCTTGTTTATGAAGGGACTGCGGCCGGGGCCGATGATTTTCCAACAAACCCCCGAGATCCTGTATGCTGTGTACGTTACTTTTATCCTGGCCAACCTGATATTAATTCCTTTTGGCATCCTGGCCATCAAAGCCGGCAGTCAAATGCTGCGTATACCACGCATGATGCTCATGCCGGCGATCCTGATGTTTTGTATTGTCGGCGCCTTTGCCATCAACAACACGGCTTTTGACGTCGGTGTCATGCTGGCCTGCGGGATCCTGGCCTACTTTATGGAAGCCAACGATATTCCGGTGGCCCCGGCAATTCTGGGAATTGTGCTGGGCCGCCTGCTGGAAGACAGCTTCATGGTGTGCATGATCAAAAGTGACTGGGATCTAGCCGTGTTCTTTCAGCGTCCGGTGAGTGCCGTTCTCGGAGTCGTTACAATAATTTTGTGGAGCGGTCCTTTCATTGCGGTGTATCGCAAATGGCGGCGAGAGGCCAAAAATAACAAGGCTGAAACCCAATAAGGCAAACCGAACGTTGAAGATGTTTTTCAACTCGGATTCCCAGCCGGAAGTTATTTCTTCTGCTAAACCCTCCATAAGTGAATACTTGCATTTTTCCTGCTATGCGTTTGATATGGACCGGTCCGGGCTAAGCTGCAGCTGTCTTACTTTTAGAACCAGAAAAAGAGAGGTAATAGAATATGACCGCCCTAAACCAACTCACGATACGTCTTAATAATTCCGACAACGTGGTTGTCGCACGCGCCAAAATTAGCGCCGGCACCGAAATCCCGCAAGAAAAATTTACCTGCCGCGAGGATATATCCTTCGGCCATAAAGTTTCCGTGTCGGCCATAGAAGCAGGGGAGGCCGTTAAAAAATACGGTCAGATTATCGGATTTGCCTCAAAGGATATCCAACCGGGAGAGCACGTGCACACCCACAATATTGCCATGGGAGATTTCGATCGGGATTATGCTTTTTGTGCCGATGCAACACCCGAGTCGGAAGTCCTAGCTGAACCTGCTAGCTTTGACGGCATTGTCCGGCCTGACGGCCGGGTTGCCACCCGCAATTATATCGGTGTCATCAGCAGCGTGAATTGTTCGGCCTCGGTGTGCAGGTTCATTGCCGATGCGTTTCGCGGAGACGCCCTCAAGGATTTTCCCAATGTTGACGGCGTGGTTCCAATCACCCATGGAACCGGATGCGGCATGGCCGGTCAAGGAGAAGGCTTCGACTATTTGCTGAACACGATCGGCGGATATACGCGGCATCCAAATTTTGGCGGCGTGCTTCTGATCGGTCTGGGCTGTGAGGTCATGCAAATCGATTCGGTACTAAAAGGCGGTGATTTTAAAGAGGGGCCATTTTCGCATGCCATGACCATCCAGGATACGGGTGGAATCCGGTCCACCGTTGACAGGGGGACTGCTCTCATCCGTAATATGCTGCCCGAGCTCAACCGGGTGGAGCGGCAACCGGTGCCGGCCAGTCAATTGATTTTAGGCCTTCAATGTGGCGGCTCCGACGGTTATTCGGGTATCACTGCCAACCCGGCACTCGGTGTCGCGTCCGATCTGCTTGTGCGAAACGGCGGAACCGCTGTGCTAGGCGAGACACCTGAGGTATACGGGGCGGAGCACCTGTTGACCCGCCGGGCAGTCAGTCGAAAAGTCGGCGAGAAGCTAATCGAACGTATTCACTGGTGGGAGAAGTACACGGCACGGCATGGGGGTGAAATGGACAATAATCCGTCGCCGGGCAACAAAGCCGGCGGCTTGACCACCATCCTTGAGAAATCCCTCGGAGCGGTAGCCAAGGGCGGTTCCAGCAATATGGTGGAAGTGGTCGAATATGGCCGACCGGCTACCGCCAAAGGGTTTGTTTTCATGGATACACCCGGCCATGATCCGGTGTCGATAACAGGCATGGTGGCCGGCGGCGCCAACATCATTTGTTTTACGACAGGCAGGGGCTCTGTTTACGGTTGCCGACCGGTGCCGTCCGTCAAACTGGCGACGAATACGGATATGTACAATCGCCTGCAGGAGGATATGGATATCAACTGCGGTGTTACCCTTGACAGTGATGTCAGTATTGAAGAGCTTGGAGGGCAAATCTTCCACAGCATTTTGGAGACCGCTTCAGGGAAAAAATCGAAAAGTGAAACGTTTCTCATGGGAGACAACGAATTTATACCCTGGCAACTGGGGGCGGTGATGTAAAGCCCTTTCAGGGCCAGTTAGTAGTGGGTGTTCATAGCTCATAGCGGATAGTCGGGCATCTGCAGTGCCGGCAGATTGCTGTCAGCAGAAAGGAAACCATCCCATTTATTATCCACTATGTACTTATCAGGAGTTACTCATGAAAATACTTAGTGTTGATGTCGGTACCACCGCGATGAAAATGGGCGTATTTGAGGATAATGACAATGATCTCGAATTGCTCAAACAGTTCAATCAAGAATACTCCATTAATACTTATAATGACGGGCTATTCAGTGACATCGAGCAGGAAAAATGGCAACTGGCTTTTGCGGCCGGATCTAAAGCCATGTCGGATTATATGCCCGCAATCGATGTCATTGCATTGTCAGGCACCACTCCGGGTTTGACCGCCATGGACCGGGAGGGCAAAGCACTTTATCCGGCCATCCTGATGCTTGACCAGCGTTCGCGCCCGCAGGCTCAACGCATTATTGACTCAATCGGCATGGAAAAGCTTCTGAACGACACTGCCAATATGCCGGTGGCAGGCGGCAGTTCACTGGCCGGCATATTGTGGATCAAAGATAATTTGCCTGAAGTATTCAGCAAAACCCATGTTTTCGGACATTCCAATACCTTTATGGCACGCTGGCTGTCAGACAAATTCGCGATGGATCCATCATCGGCTTCTCTGACAGCCATGTACAACACGGCCAGCAATGATCTGACCTGGAATAATGAAATCTTAAATGAGTTCGACATAGAGGCTTCCCGCCTGCCGGAACTGATACCGGCTTATCACAGCACGGGCCGGATGCGCGCACCCCTTGCCCATGGGTTTGGCCTCAAGAAGGAACCGCCGGTATTAATCGGCGGCAACGACGCCGTTCTGGCGGCCTACTCGGTCGGTATCCGGCAGCCGGGTGAAATATTTAACATCAACGGCACCTGTGAAATTACCATGGTCTGTCTGGCCAAGTGCTTCCCATCCCGTAATTATAACATCCGGACCCATGTTCTGCCGGAGCGCTGGTTTTCTTTCTATGTCATGAATGCGGGCGGCAAGGCCTTGGAGTGGTTTAAAAATCTTTTTTGCAGTGAAATGACGGAAGAAAAATTTTATGCCGACTTTATCCCGCGAGCTATTGATACCTGGCTGAGCCGGGAAAGCGGTGTGACTTATATTCCGTATCTGATGGGCTCCAGGTATTCACTGGAACCATTGAAAGCTGAGTTTCGCGGCCTGACCCAGGAGACATCCCGCGCAGAACTGCTGGCCGCTTTGGTCAGAGGTCTGTCTGAATATCAACGCGAAAATTTAAAAGAAGTCTCAATTGAAATGCCTCTGGCGGATGAAATTCTGGTCTCCGGCGGTGCGGTCAACGAAGCATTGATCCGGGCCAAGACCAGGTGGATGCGAAATTGCAGCTATCGGTTTGAGACGGAGTCTTCCTTGAAGGGAGCAGCTTTATTGGGTCAAAAATACTTAAAGGCTGATTCACTTTGATCGCACACGGAACAGGGAGTTGTGAGTTAAAGTAAATCCCAAATCCCAAATTTCAAATTTCAAACAAATCACAATTACCGAAATTCAAAATTTCAAACCGGATTTGGTCATTGGAATTTAGAATTTGGAATTTATTTGTTATTTGGATTTTGTAATTTGGTGCTTCAAAGCTAGGAGTCATCTGATGGCAGAAAAAACTCAAAAAAGTAAAGCAATACGCGATAATTGGGTTCAGTTCAACACGCTTTGCTGCGGGACGGGCTGGGATGAGGATGATTTAAAAAATCCCCAGATTCTGGTGGAAGATGTTTTCGGAAGCTCTCATCCCGGCAGTTTTCACCTGGATACTCTGGCAGAAGAGGCTTCCACCGGGATATACCAGAACGGCGGTAAACCCGCCAACTTTCATGGAACCGATATCTGTGACGGGTGGGCCATGTCCCATGACGGGATGCATTACATCCTGGCCTCCCGCGAAGTGCTCTGTGATCTGGTTGAAGTCCACGGCCGGGTGATACCCTGGGACGGAATGGTGGTGATTTCCTCCTGTGACAAATCCGTACCCGCCCATCTCATGGCTTTGGCCAGACTGAATATTCCCGGGATTCATATTCCCGGCGGCAGCAATCGTGCCGGCCCCGATATGTCGCACAGCCTGCTGGTGGGGGAGGTAGCCACCAAATGGAGACAGGGTGAAGATGTCCAATCCGAGATCCGCGATTATACCCTTTCCGGCTGCCCGGGTGCAGGAGCCTGTCAATTTATGGGCACGGCCAGCACCATGCAGTGTATGGCTGAAGCCCTGGGCATGGCGCTGCCCGGTACGGCCCTGGTACCGGCCAGTCTTTTTGACATTCGGCGTCTGGCACGACAGGCCGGGCGGCAAGTCATGCAGCTTGCACAAAAGGGTCTAAAGCCATCGGATATATTAACACAATCGGCATTTGAGAATGCCATTAAGGTCCATGCGGCCCTGTCCGGCTCCACCAATGCCCTGCTGCATCTGCCGGCGATTGCCCATGAACTGGCTATTGAAATCGATGCGGAATTGTTTGACAGAATTAACCGGGAGATCCCCTACCTGGTGAACGTACAGCCATCGGGTGAACATGTCAGTGAAATGGTCTGGTATGCCGGAGGCGTCCCACGGGTGCAGCTTGAACTAAAAGATATGCTTGATTTGGATGTTATGACGGTCACCGGTGACTGCCTTGGCGAGAACCTGGAGCAGCTTGAAAAAGACGGTTTTTTTCAGCGGGGGGAGGGCTATTTAGCCAATTACAGCATCAGCAGAGAAGACGTGATTTATCCGCTTGGCAAAAGCAAAAGCTTTGGGTCGATCGCCGTATTAAAAGGCAACCTGGCCCCTGAAGGTGCCGTGGTGAAGTTTTCGGCAGTTCCCACCGATATGTTGCAGCACGAGGGGTCGGCCAGGGTTTTCGACAATGAGGAAGATGCCCTGGATGCCGTCATGCAAGGCCGGGTCGAACCCGGTTCAGTCATCATTTTGCGCTATGAAGGGCCGCGCGGATGCGGCATGCCCGAAATCTTGTCCACCACCGAGGCCCTGGTTACCAACCCGGCATTGCAGCATACCGCCATCATCACCGACGGCCGCTTTTCCGGTGCCACCCGCGGACCCTGCATCGGGCACGTTTCACCCGAAGCCGTTGCCGGTGGACCGATCGCCCTGGTGGAAGATGGTGATATGATATTGATTGACATCCCCGCCAGAAGTTTAGCAATCGTCGGCGATAAAAGTCGGCGTTTGGACTCCGATGAAGTCCAATCTCTGCTTAACGATCGTAGAAAGAGGTGGACGCCCACCGTCCGAAAACATCCGCCGGGGATACTTAAGCGCTATACCGGACAAGCAGTTTCGGCCATCAAAGGAGCCTACTTGGCATAATTCGAAAAGAGGAATTATGCCATTTCGGATTTGGGATTGCGGATTGCGGAAGTCGGGGAAAGCAAAGGGCATATGGCATGGCGGATGTCGTTAAGGGCTGAGGGCTTCGCGGTATGGAGTTCCGGCTCCACAACCCATGACCTGCAACTCGTGCCCCGAAACCCGAAACCCGAAACCCGTACCTCGAAACCCGTACCTCGAAACCCACAACCCGTAACTCGAACCACGAAGCCTGACACCCGACACCTGAAACCTTTTCTTCTAAGATATTGCCATTCGAATCCGCTTCGTATAGATTGGCCCGATGGTTCAACGCTCACCTTACCGACTTACACTGCTGGTTTGCCTGGCTGAAATATTTGGTCTGGCGTCGATTGCGGTATTTCCGGCGCTGCTGCCGACCTTTCAGGCCGAATGGAATTTAAGCAATACCGCGGCCGGCTGGATCAGCGCGGCTTATTATGCCGGTTATATGATCCTGGTGCCGGTATTGTCCAGTATCACCGACCGGGTCGATGCCCGCCGGGTTATGGGATTGGGGGCAGTTCTGGGGGTCCTGACAGCCGTCGGCTATGCCTACTTTGCCCGGGGATTCTGGTCGGCCCTTTTACTGCGGTTTCTCTCCGGAGTAAGTCTGGCCGGAATCTACATGCCCGGCCTGAAAGTGGTCAGCGATCACACCGAAGGGCAGGGCACGCTGCAGTCACGGTTTATCTCTTTTTACACGGCAAGTTTTAGCATCGGCGCCAGCCTTTCTTATCTGCTGGCCGGTGAGATCAACGCCCTGGCCGGTTGGCGCTGGGCCTTTATGGCATCGGCGATCAGTGCCGCGGCCGCCCTGGTCATCGTTATCGTGTATGTTCCGCCGGCGCAGGTGCGGGGTGGCCAGAGACAGGCGCTGCTTTCAGATTTTAAAGTTGTCTTCAGATCAAAGGCGGCCATGGCTTATGTCCTGGCCTACGCGGCCCACATGTGGGAGCTTTTTTCCCTGCGTTCCTGGATCGTTGCGTTTCTGGCTTTCAGCATCCAATTGCAGCCGACCGGTGCTTTTACCTGGAGTGCGACCCAGGTTGCCTTTGTTATCAACCTGATCGGACTTCCCGCCAGCATCGGCGGCAATGAACTCTGCCGCATGTTCGGCCGCAGGAAAGTCATCTCAATCGTGATGATCATCTCCGCGGCCCTGGGAACGATCTTTGGTTTCAGCGCTGCGCTGCCTTTCATACTGGTCGCCTTTTTGGCCATTCTATATGGTATAACGATAGTCGGTGATTCAGCCTCTCTGACCGCCGGAGTCGTGGCCGCCGCACCGGAAGGCTATCGAGGCACGACGCTGGCGGTTCATTCAACCATCGGATTTTGTTCGGCCTTTCTCGGCCCCCTGACTGTCGGAGTTGTGCTCGACTTTTTCGGCGGCAACCGCCTGGCCTGGGGCATGGCTTTTCTGTGCATGGCGGCCGGATGTCTCTTAGGCCCAGTGTTTTTGGCCCGGCTGAAATCCAAAGCAAGTACAATAACAAACCCTTAGCTTATTTTACGATATCGTTTATGCAATATTGGGGTTTCTAGCCATTTGTGTTAAATGTCATCCCAAATTATGGTTCCAGAATCCCACTCGTATGAATCATCACCGTCAAAGTCAGCCTCTACAGCACAATTTGCATTATCAATTGCTGTTATTTTTGCTTTTGAATTATTGACACCTGTAACAACGAGTGTGCCGGATGTTGGCCATTCATCACCATCGTGCAATATGAAAGGCGCTGTTGTTGAAAGATTTACATAGCCATAATCAGGATGATAGAACATTCCAGACATTTCTATTTGAACCAGCCCCACATATTCACCAATTGCGATGCTGTAATCTCTTATCCAGTATACTTTCCCGGTACCCGGATCTTGAGCGTAAGCATTAAAACTTATCATATTGGGGGATGATGCAAAATCAAATTCAATATCGCCATCGAGCGTGAGACCACCTCCGGAAAGATTATCAAATGACAGGTAGGCTTCAACGAATTCTTCAGTGTCCAAATTAATTCTTCCTTCAAAGCTGGCACGCCCGTTGATCGTAGTTCCATCATTGCAATATTGCGAAAAGGTAAATCTTCCACTGAAGGTACCAATTACATTATCCGCACTTACCGAATAAGACATGCTGCCACCGCAATTGCCATCAATCGTTTCACTTACGGTTTCCAAAGCGGCCTGGCCAACACCCGCAGGTGGATTCGTAAAATCTATTAAATGGAGAGAATCGCTTAAGATTTCAGGAACTTTCACCGTACGAAATTTTCTGACAAATTTTTCATTTGAACTTTGGTCAAGGCTGAATCCCATCATACCATCTCCGATTAAACCAGCACCAAACGATCCTCCGGAGATGTCTTCCGCATTTTGATCAGATATTTCTGCTTGGCTTGTTAAGCCTGAGTAAGCTATTCCATCATCTCCACCATTCCCACCGCCACCACTGCAGCCTCCAATACAGTATAGTAGGGCTGAAGCAATAGTTACCCATAAAATCAAATACCTTAAATCTTTCATCTTTGTCCTCCTGTCTAAACAATGTGAAAAAATCGAAAACCTAATATAGTTTACCTTTTTGGATTTATCGGGATTTTATGGAATTAACTTGAGCGACAATTGAGCTATAATTAGGCATATTTTTTTGCTTGATTTTTGCGATCATTCACATTAATTACATCCGGCCGATTCAATCTTGTCGATAAAGCATCACTACAATTTTACTGAAAGACCAACAGAATGGTCTCTACCAAACACGCGGACGAGTTTTTTCGATCTATATGACCCTGACTTATGTGGGGATTGGCATTGGACAACAATTTATCAATTTTGGAAATGCCGGTGGCCGGAATGTATTTTTCATTGCGGCACTTCTTTTTTCTTTAAGTCATATACCGGTTGCCGTCACCCGTTCAGTCCATCCCGAATTACCGGAGCCGGAAAGATATACTTTCAAGGCGCTTTTCAAAAAGGCGCCGGTCGGTATGTCAGGGTGCTTCGCGGCCGGCCTGATAAATAGCGCGTTTTTTTCCATGGCCCCGGTTTTCGGAACGGAAATTGATTTATCTGTCTTCCAGTTGTCCTGGTTCATGTCGATAACGGTTTTTGGCGGTTTCACCGTCCAATGGATCATCGGCATTGTCTCAGATCGCTAAAACCGGACATTAATATTATTCATCATTGCGGGCCTCATCGCGCTGTTCAGTCTCATTATTGTTATCAATACCGGAGCGTCCTACTTGCGCCTTCTTGTGGAAATGGGGATTTTCGGGGGATTTTTATTTGCAGTATACCCGATATCGGTGGCCCGAACACATGACGTGTTCGAAGCCAAAGATGCGGTAGTGGTCAGCTCTGCGCTGTTGCTTTGTTACAGCATTGGTGCCATCTTCGGCCCTGTCTTCGCCTCTGGCGTAATGACAATATTGAAAAATCCGTTTGGGCTCTATGTGTATTGGTCTCTGGTGGCCGGGGTGTTTGCCGTCATTACCATTTATTTAAAGCATAAGGAAAGTTTACCTATTATTTTTATATTACCTTCGCCCCATACCCAACCTGATAGGCAGCGTCCTGCAATACTTTGCACCACATGATTCTGACGTCAAAATAGTCCTGGGGTTTCTTATTAAAAGGCTGCGGCGGGTGTTTAATCGATATGGATATCTCATCTCCCTGTAAAAGATCTTCATCAGATTCGAAATACAATCCCCCGCTGCTGAAGTTATGCATGGTGCCCCTGTAAAAAAAATCAGGTGGACTCGTACTGTGTAAGATAGCCGATTTATAATTGAACCGCTCATGAACTCTGCGTTCAATACCAGTATGCATTTTTCTTTCACCCGCTAAACCCTGTTAATTGCATCCAACCCTAATTGATCGTAACCCAAATGGGATAGTTTTTTAATATTTGATCAAATCTTTATTTTCGACCAACTAAGATTCTAAAATTACTGCAGATAAATAATGTATAGCGCATGTTTACCCTAGTCGGGTCGCAAATGTCAATCCCAAAAACCGAGAGGAGGTAAACAATGAAAGTTTCTCAAGCCGAAAAATCTGGCTAGGCAGCTTGACTTTATTGGGAATCAGGTTAATGTTACATTTTTTAAAGAGGTCTGACTTTGTCACAGGTCGGTTTGATCTTGTGGGAATAGATTCTTTTGGCCACATGGATTCTGAAGTTTTCGTCTTGGAACTATTATTGTCAGACATATTTTTAGCTGGAGGGTAAAATGAGTATCAAAAAGCAATATCTAAAAAGAAAACCAGTATGCAAAGTTACTTTCCGGATCTCTGAAGAAATAGGAAAGTCGGCCGGAACCGCTCATGTAGTCGGGGAATTTAACAATTGGGATTTTTTTTCCACTCCTATGAAAAAGCTGAAAAAGGGAGCGTTTACTGCAACTTTAAATCTGGAAAAAGGGAGAGAATACCAGTTTCGCTATTTGTTGGATAATCGGAACTGGCAAAATGATGGAGGTGCAGACAAATTTGTGTCGACACCATTTGGGGATAGTGAAAATTCAGTTATTGCCCTTTAATGGTTATTTTGTTCGATTTTGATTGATTTGGTTGCATCGCCGTCTACCCACACGCCACGGTCAACAGACAACGGACACCCAAATCGAGCTTTCTGGCTCGATTGGGGTAATACATTGCTGCAATGGATCGGTGGTATTTTATCGACCCAGGGCCTTGCCTGCTCAATTGTGCCGCCAACCGAAATAGTTTGCCTTCCTCGCCGAAACGACCCGTAAATTGGACACCGACGGGTATGCTGTCTTGATTCCAATAGAGGGGAACCGACATGGCGGGCTGACCGGTAATATTCTGGGTACGGGTGAAAGCTACAAAGGAAAGGACATTTTTTAGCCATCTATCAGGATGATCTGGTGTCGGTTCGAAGTCACCCAGCTTTGTTGGCGGAATTCTCATCGTCGGTGATACAAGCATGTCATAGTTGCCATTGTGATACGATTTCGCTATTTTTTGCGCAAAGCGCTGGAGATTTTCCACGGCTATCAGGTAGTCCGCTCCGGTTGTTTTAAGACTTTCCTGATAAATATCCCAGGTCGCAGGTTCCAGTTCCTCCTATTTTATTTTTTCCCCTAATTCGCATTCCCAATAGGCGACTATATGTCCAATAAAAGTCGGCATATAAATTCTAACAAATTCAACCGGAGCTACCAGGAACTGGGACCAAATGTGCTGAGAAGGCCGCCGTCGACGTACAATATGTGGCCTGTAACGAAATCGGATGCCGGGGCGGCCAGGTAAACGGCCGCATTGCCCAGGTCCTCCGGTTTACCCCATCTGGCCCAGGGCGTTTTCCACGTGACCCATTTGTTAAATGAATCATCTTTCCACAAAGGCTTCGTTAAATCGGTCTGAATGAAACCCGGACCGATCGCATTGACATTGATAGCGTGTTTGGCCCAATCTACCGCCAGGGCTTTGGTCAATTGCCGAATGCCGCCCTTGGATGCCGCATACGGCGCGTTATCCTCGCGCACGGTTTCGCTCATCAGGGAGGCAATATTGATGATTTTGCCGCTTTTCCCGTTTTTAATGCGCTCCCTGGCGAATGCCTGGCATAGTGTGAAGGTGGCTGTCATGTTCAAATTGATGACAAATTGCCAATCTTCAGCAGTCAGTGTTTCCGCCGGTCCGCGACGGGTTCCGCCGGCATTGTTGACAAGTATATCAACACCGCCGGTATCATTGGCAATCTCAGCAAACAGGTCACTGATTTTTTCGCTGCCGCTCATGTCAAAAGAATGTATCCAGACGCGTCTTCCTGTGGCGGATAGCATTTCCCGGGCCTCGTCCAAAGTTTTTTTATCGCGGGCGACCAGCACAAGGTCCGCTCCGGCTTCAGCCAAAGCCGTGGCAATACCGAACCCAATACCTTTGCTGCCACCGGTTACCAGTGCGATTTTGTTGTCCAGGCGAAATTTGTTCATAGTGTTTTCTCCGATGTATTAATAGTTTGTAATGACAAATTGGGTTGGCTATGTTGAAGTAGGTGAATCGCTCACATAAGATGCAGGTAAATCTACTCCTATATTATGCTTAATGTCAAATAAGAAAAATCCAATTCAACCTGTAAATTCTGTCAATTATAAGTTATATAATCAAGATTCCATTCTGAACCAATCAATTGTGGGGATTTTATGAATACTCCAAAGATGTACCGTATTCGGCAGCGATTCGACGATACCAAAGTTGAAGACATCGGGCAGGCGGTGGGCGCTGAACTGCGCAAATTGTCTTTGACGTCCATCAAACCCGAACAACGCGTGGCGATCACCGGCGGCAGTCGGGGGATCGCTAATATTGCCGACATTCTGAAGGCTGTCGTTGAGCATATAAAATCATTTGACGCGCAACCCTTTATTTTTCCGGCCATGGGAAGCCATGGAGGCGCCACAGCTGAAGGGCAGGTTGCGGTGCTGGAGCAGTTAGGAATAACGGAATCCTATCTGAATGCGCCCATTTTATCTTCCATGGAAGTGACAGAAATTGCCAGAACCGAGGATGATGTTCCGGTGTTTGTCGATCAAAATGCCCTGGCAGCCGATCATATCGTGGCGGTCAATCGTGTCAAATCCCATACTAAATTCAAGGCCCCCATTGAAAGCGGTTTGATGAAAATGATGGCCATCGGAATGGGCAAGCTCAAAGGAGCCGAGTTCTATCATAAGGCTGCTATTCAGTATACTTTTCCCAGAATCATCACGGATGCTGCCCGTCTGGTCATTCGGAGAACCCCGGTGTTATGCGCGCTGGCGATCGTTGAAAATGCTTATGGTAAAACGGCTTTGATTTCGGCTATGAGACCTGAAACAATAGAAAACAAAGAAAAAGAGCTTTTGCTCCTGTCCAAGAAACTGATGGCCAAACTGCCGTTCAATGATATCGATCTGTTAATCGTCGATGAGATGGGAAAAGACATCAGCGGAGTCGGCATCGACCCGAATGTTACCGGCAGAAATCGAGATCTCCTGGGCGTTTTTGATCATCCGGTGCAGGTAAAACGGCTATTCGTGCGTGATCTGACGGCCAAAAGCAAGGGCAATGCCATCGGAATTGGATTGAGCGATATCACCACCCAGAGACTGGTGGATAAAATTGATTATGCCGCCACTTACAAAAACTGCATCACCGCCATTAGCCTTGAAAAGGCCGCCGTTCCGATGCACTTTGATACCGATCGCAAAGCCATCGAGGTTGGATTGGGTTCAATGGGGTTGACCTCGCCTGAAAAAAGCAAGATTGTGAGAATTAACAATACGAATCGTTTAGAGATGGTTGAAGTGTCCGAAGCCTATGGAAACGAGTTGCAAGAACGATCCGATCTCGAAATCATCGGGCAGCCTCAACCGATGATATTTGATGAAAAAGATAACCTTTTTCCATGTAGCTGATATCTTTAGAGGGCGTATCGCCCTTAGATTTTTCAACCTCACGGAATCCAATGCTTTGGTAGAGCTTAATTGCTGCCGAATTGTCTTTATAGACATTCAATAATCAATCGTCCAACGGAGTATCCTCTATTAGAATCCTATTCGATTCAATGCCGGCCAATGCCGCTAGTTATGATCTACCCACCGGTACGGCAAGACTCAGATATTTGTCCTTTTCTTTAAACATCAACTTTTTATCGACCATCATTTTTAAAAATGCAACGATTTTGTCTTCTGCAAAGTTCGGAAACCGGCTGCAGATCCTTGTAAGGGATCGATGCTGCATACAGAAAAGATAGATCAATCTGGATGTTCCGACCAGGCGATGCTTGATTGATTCGGCTTGATACTGTCGCTGGTTGATGATCAAAAATTCGCGGCCGTCGCGAAAACTCAAAATCGGTGCCCTTGTCGGTCCTTGTTGGAGTTCGGCATAACTTTTTTGCCAC
Source organism: Olavius sp. associated proteobacterium Delta 1 (assembly GCA_902749685.1). Lineage (GTDB taxonomy): Bacteria > Desulfobacterota > Desulfobacteria > Desulfobacterales > JAFDCJ01 > JAFDCJ01. Next base: position 33,491 of record CACVKW010001275.1, read on the forward strand.
AGCACAACTTTTTTTTGAACAGGCCGCCAGATTTTTTTCTGGAAACCCAGATCACCGCGGTAGGCCAGGATCATAAACTCCATGGACCGAATATATTTTCCTGGAAATAAGCGGGACCAATTGGGATGATTAAAAATTGCTTTAATCCCATAGGCTGCAGGATTTTGCCAGACCGGACTTCCCAGGCCAAGCCAGAAGTCTACCGTCTGAAGCGGCCGAAAGGGCAGGGCGAATTCAATATTGTGCAGTGTTTCAGCAACATCCGGTTCATCGCTTCCCGGAAAATGGAGAATCAGATTGGAACTGTTGACGATACCCAGTGCCTCACAGTTTCGCATGATTTCAAGATTCTGGATTGCAGGGGTGCCTTTGTTAAGCTTTTTTAGCAGGGATGTACTGAGTGCTTCAATACCGATTTGCAGCTCCTGTATCCCGGCGCCACGCATAACTTTTAACTCCGACGCTGAAGTGTTGGCCCGGATTTCGGCAAAAAGGTGGAGATCCCTTTTTAAGCTGCCCACTTTATTGAATACATCTCTGGAAGATTTCCTGGGCAGCACATTATCCACGATGGACACTGAAAGAGTCTGGTACCTGCCGGTCAGATGATCGATTTCGTTTAACACGCGGACCGGGTCTTTGTGACGATACCCCTGCCACTGGAGGTTAAGATTGCAAAAGGCGCAGCCTGTGACACGGCCCTGCTTTTTCAGGACTGCTTTGCCGGGTGCGATGGCTTTCTGCCACCAGCAGCCACGTGACGTTTCAACCGGCAGGACCGGGAAAAATCTATGGGTCGGTTTAAATGTTTTAAGCAAAGCAAAATAATCATCGTAGTTCGGTGGCGGGAGCTTGTTGAGATTTTTCAGTTGATTGAAGGCATCAATCTCATCGTCGCTCGCGACGGATTTTGACGTTATAACTCCGTTGATGGGGGGTAAATCAGCCAGATCGGGGGATGCTCTCAAGCAGTTGATCAGTTGACCCAAAGGCATCTCGCCCTCACCGTTTATGATAACATCGACTTCTGGAAATAACTTAGTAAAATCACCCGCAACAGTGCCGGAAAAGGTCGAACCGCCAATGCAAATAATAAGATCAGGAAACTTATCCTTAATACGTTTAATAAAATACAGGCTGGAGGTAAGCTGGCAAAGAGAAACCGAAAAACCGGCCAGCATGTAGTCATCCCAGTTCATGCTGCTGATACAGGCTTCGGTTTCCTTTTTTACACGGATTGTAATCTGTTTTAATCCGGCTTCCAGTATCAAGGGTTTCGAGCGAGCTTCACGATTAAACAACGTTTCAATGGCTTCAAAACGCTGCGGGAAGAGCAGGGCCGCATAGATGCTCTCCGCCAACCAGGTGCGTTCTGAAATCCGCTGGTATAGTTTGTATCCCAGGGAATCAGCCAGTTTCAGATAAAAGTGTCGGGCCTCAACCCGCAGGTCCGGGCACTTTAACTGGAGATAGGCTTTTAGCGCCCCCAACTGAATGGAAGGACGGTTGTACAGGGGCCAGGGTGTGGATATTAGTGCAACGGCTTTTGATTTATTTTCGGTGCCGGTCATTTTACTACGGTATTCGCCCCATCAAAAGCTCAAAACTGAATGCTCAAAGCTCAATGCTGAAGGCTCAAAGTTGAAAGCTGCAAGATCAAAGCAGAAGGCAGAAAGCTCAAAGTTGAACATAGGATTAAATTCTTAATTAAAACTTGACATTTCCAACGATCCAAATAATCTAGGCCGATCACAACCATTGAAACGATTTTAACCAGCTAAACCAATATATCAATCAACGGCTTGCCATCCGATCACAGATATTCTATACATACCTCCAATGAATCTTGTTTGGCAATGAATTTCAGTATTCTTTATTCTGTTCACTTGATGCCGGGCTGAGCTTTCTCGGCAACCTGTATACGGATGGGATACGCGAGATTATAGGCAAGCGGGCGCTTCACATATGTTCCGAAGCCGCCGGTATTCCGGATGCTACCGGTTATGTGGTCTCTGAAGCACTGGTGAACTTTGATCAGTACTTTGACTCCATGAGCCGGTTAAGCGAAGGGGGATATGAAGTTCTTTGTCTGGGGCACCGTCAGGCCCTTATTGGTCAAGACGCGAAAAATTACTTCCAAAAATCAATGGCTGATTGCCGCCATTTTTTAAAGCTGGTTGAGACGTCCCTGATCGAAGCAGACGGTGATGTGCAGAAAGTTATCGCACGGGTTAAGGCGATCGAATACGACCCGGTTCCGGGGCCCAAACAAATCGAGCCTGCTTAGCTATTGAACCTTGAAGCCAAGGTGAAGGTAATTAAAAAGCGCTTGGAGAATAGATCAGAGAACATAAAACTGGCTAATTGAGGCCTTGGCGAAGTAGGTCCCAAATGAATATAATTATTTGAAAATTTTTTTAGCCACGAATGGACACGAATAACCACGAATTATTGCCATAGTTAAAAACAGGCTCACTTATAAGGGGAAAAAAAATCGTGAAAAATCGTGAAAATTCGTGGCCTGTTAAAACATGACTGGGAATTCATATCATGTCGAAAAGACCGGACTTAACAGTAGACCTCGGTGGACTGCGGCTTCAAAATCCCGTGCTGACCGCTTCCGGCACCTTTGGCTATGCCAGGGAGTTTGAACACCTGGTTGATTTAAATCGTCTTGGCGCCATTATTGTGAAAGGATTGTCCTTAGCTCCGACCAAGGGCAACCCGCCGCCGCGAATTGCTGAAACTCCTTGCGGTATGCTGAATGCCATCGGCCTTGAAAATGTTGGTATTGAGGCTTTTGTGAACGATAAACTGCCCTTTCTGCAAGCGCTGTCGCCGCCGCTGATCGTCAATATATACGGCAGGCTCGAAGATGACTACACCCGGCTGGCCGCACGCCTTGAAGAAGTTGAGGCAATTGCCGGAATCGAAGTAAATATTTCCTGTCCCAATGTCAAAGCCGGCGGGATGGCGTTTGGCGTTGATCCGCAAGCTGCCTTTCACGTAGTCCAGTCGGTTCGAAAACAAACCAGCAAATTTCTGGTTGTCAAACTCTCGCCGAATGTCACCGACATCACCGAAATTGCCAGAGCGGTAGAGGATGCCGGAGCTGATTGCCTTTCGCTGATCAACACCCTGACTGCCATGGCCATCGATATTGAAACCCGCCGCCCCAGGCTGGCCAACATCACCGGCGGTCTATCCGGACCCGCCATTAAGCCTGTGGCCTTGCGCATGGTCTGGCAGGTAGCCCGGATCGCCAAAGTTCCCATCATCGGCATCGGCGGTATCATGACAGCCGAAGACGCGCTGGAGTTTTTTATCGCGGGCGCATCGGCAATTCAGGTTGGAACGGCTAATTTCGTCAACCCGCATGTGACAACCGATATTATCGATGGAATCAAACGGTTCTTGTTAGAGAAGGGTATTTCCAGTGTTGGGGAATTAGTCGGAACGCTGGAAACGTAGCTAAAGGGCATAGCGCAGAGGGCAAAGCGCATAGTGATAAGGGCTGAGGACTGTGGGATGGGGATTGAGGTATGAGGAAGAGGGATCCGCCGTCGTCCGATAAAGCAGGACTATGTCGCGGCATGGATGCGGAAGGCGGAAAGGCGATGCGCAAAGAGCATAGGGCATGGCGCAGAGGGTAAAGAGCAGAAGTCAGAAGACATCTGATGTCTGATTACATGGATCCCATCTATGGTAAAAAGCTGATATTTGATCTGACATGTTATAATCGAAGCTTTTAGAAAATCTAACAGACAGATAGCATCTAAATATCTAAAATTTATTGATTTTCCAGATAATGGCAAGAAATCTTTAAAAAGGGTGGGGCAACAATGTATAAAAAGTACCTCATTATATTCGTGCTAATATTCGGATTTATTGTTCAGGCAAGCTTAGCCGATAGTGTAAAGTTCAAATCTACCAGCAAAGGCTCTGATGGTAGGCCGTTAATGTTGACTGGTATTTTAACTAAACCAGAAGGCAATGGTCCTTTTCCCGCTGTTGTGCTTTTACATGGATGCGGAGGGATTAATAAGGAAAGAGACAATGCTTGGTCAAACCGAATAGTTAATTGGGGCTATGCGACATTGCATATAGACAGTTTCGGACCACGCAACGTGTCAAATATTTGCGCTGACTATCCCACACTTCTTGCAATGAGTTTTACTCGCGCTCGAGATGCTTTCGATGCCAAAGACTTTCTTGCCGAACTTCCTTTTGTAGACCAAAACCGGATTGCTTTTTTAGGATGGTCGCACGGAGGTATGACAGTTATCACTGCACTTATGAAACAAATCAAGTCTCAAAGTAGTCAAACCCCATTCAACGCAGCAATCGCTTTTTATCCATTATGAGATACCACTCTTGTCCAAAAACGGGTTTAGAATGAGTCATAAAGTGAGTAATAATACGAGTCATTGAAAAAAATCCTCCTTATATGTAGGGTGGTTGTTAAT
>CACVKW010001276.1 GCA_902749685.1 Olavius sp. associated proteobacterium Delta 1
CCCTAACATTGCATAAATTCTTGTCATCTAGCCTGGCCGTTATGTCTGAGATCGTTGCTTTTTCCGGGCAGATGCTGGATGCTTGATACTTGATGCTGGA
>CACVKW010001277.1 GCA_902749685.1 Olavius sp. associated proteobacterium Delta 1
ACAACCACCCTACATATAAGGAGGATTTTTTTCAATGACTCGTATTATTACTCACTTTATGACTCATTCTAAACCCGTTTTTGGACAAGAGTGAAGTAAATTAATTCCTAACTTGCAACACGCAACCCGCAACGCTCAATCCGCAAAGCGTTTTTTATCCAACTTCAATCCCCATACTTCTCGCTGTTCCGGCGATAATTTTACAGGCAGCATCCAAATCATTCGCATTAAGATCAACCATTTTCTGTTTGGCAATCTCTTCGACCTGCGCCCTGGTGACTGAGCCGACCCGGTCCCGTTTGGGGTCAGCTGCACCTTTGGCAACTTTTGCCGCTTTTTTCAGCAACACAGCTGCCGGCGGCGTTTTTGTGATGAACGTAAATGACCGATCCTGATAAACGGTTATCACCACGGGAATGATCATGCCCTCATCCTGGGCTGTCCTGGAATTAAAAGCTTTGCAAAAGTCCATAATATTAACTCCGTGTTGGCCCAAAGCCGGACCGATCGGAGGGGATGGATTGGCCTTTCCAGCTTCAACTTGCAGTTTAATTAGCGCCATTACCTTTTTTGCCATTTTAACCTATTATCTCCTAACCCGTTTCCCGCATGATTACGGGAGTAACAATAATGAAATTTTCATTTGATTAAAGTTTGTACCGCCGACGAACAAGATCCTGGATACTCGTTTCTCGATACTGGATAATAAAAGGAATCAGTCGCTATTTAATCCAGCATCCAGCATCCAGCATCCAGCATCCAGCATCCAGTATCCAGCATCCAGTATCCAGCATCCAGTATCCAGCATCCAGTATCCAGCATCCAGTATCCAGCATCCAGCATCCAGCATCCAGCATCTCTTCCGTAGCGGCATCATCTGTTAATTTTCAGCCTTTTGCCATATAAATCATCTAAAATACAAATTAGGTCCGACCCTAACCTACATTTTCTGAACCTGAACAAAGTCTAATTCCACCGGCGTTGCCCGGCCGAAAATGCTCACCAGGACTTTAATTTTACCCTTTTCATGATTGACTTCTTCCACGGTGCCGTTGAAATTTGTAAACGGACCGTCGATGACTCGAATTTCATCGCCGGATTCGAAAAAATATTTCGGCTGCGGTTTCAGCTTCCCGGCTTCCATGCGGTTTAGAATTTGATCGGCTTCGTCATCCGAAATTGGGGTCGGTTTTTCACGCCCGCCTAAAAATCCAGTCACCTTGGCGGTATCATTGACGATATGCCAGGTTTCGTCGTCAAGTTGCATTCTGACCAAAATGTAGCCAGGATAAAATTTCCTGGAAGACGTTTTGCGTTTTCCTTTTACCAGTTCGACGATCTCCTCCGTCGGCACCAGTACTTCGCCGAATTTGTCTGGATGACTCCCGGCGGCGATCCGCTCTTCCAGAGCCGCTTTAACTCTGTTTTCGAAGCCCGAATACACATGAACGATGTACCATTTAAGCGCCACTCTTCTCTCTCCTCAGGTTATTGAAGAACGATACGGATCAAACTGGATATGCCAAAGTCGACTACCCCAAGAAACAATGAAATGATCATCACCAGGGCAATGACTACCGCCGTGGAGCCGATAGTCTGTTTGCGTGATGGCCAGGTGACCTTTTTAAGCTCTACCTTAACCTCCCTTAAAAACTGGGCGGATTTGGTTAGAATATTATCCTTGGGTTTGGTTGCCGCCGGGCCGGCTGCCGCCGATTGCTTTTTCTTCTCGCTTTTGACAACAGCGGCACCTGGAGAAGCTTTTTTTACCCCGTGATCCTGGGCTTGTTTGAGCCCGACGGTCGCTTGTTTATCAGATCGCTGTTTCTTTTTCTTTTTTGATCCTGATGGTTTTTTACGTTGTATCCGTCCCATTGTGCTCCTAAAATGGCGAAAGCTCTGAGCTTATTAAAGCTAAGGATATCTATTTATCCCTTGATCTTCAAACTCTGAGCTTCACCAACAATAAGTGTGGCAGGCCAGGAGGGATTCGAACCCCCAACACCCGGATTTGGAGTCCGATGCTCTACCGTTAGAGCTACTGGCCTGCATTATCCGATTATTTGGTTTCTTTGTGTGGCGTATGCTTACGACAAAACCGGCAATATTTGCTAAACTCCAGTTTATCCGGTGTCGTGCGTTTATTCTTGGTTGTCGTATAATTTCTTCGTTTGCATTCAGTGCATGCAAGGGTAACTATGATTCTCACCTGAAGGACTCCTTAGCATTTATTCGATAATTTCGCTGACGACACCTGCGCCCACTGTGCGGCCACCTTCGCGCACTGCAAAGCGAAGCTCCTTTTCCATTGCAATCGGCGTAATCA
>CACVKW010001278.1 GCA_902749685.1 Olavius sp. associated proteobacterium Delta 1
GATGGTTGCTGCCAGTTCTCTTTCTGAACGCACATTATAAAAAATCAAAAGCAGCATCATCTTCAGGATAATAGGAGGTGCAACTGATTCATTACCGTTAATGC
>CACVKW010001279.1 GCA_902749685.1 Olavius sp. associated proteobacterium Delta 1
CTGGATGTCGTTGAAATTCACCGATAGTGTCCTGTTAGATATCCAGCATCAAGTATCAAGCATCCAGCATCTGCCCGGAAAAAGCAACGATCTCAGACATA
>CACVKW010001280.1 GCA_902749685.1 Olavius sp. associated proteobacterium Delta 1
CTAACCAACAAACCCCGCAGTTAGCGCAATTTGCCTTTTATTAACGGGCATTTCATGATGAAGCATGATTCAGCAGAGGTGCAAACATGCTTCATCGCCAA
>CACVKW010001281.1 GCA_902749685.1 Olavius sp. associated proteobacterium Delta 1
AGGTACAACCTGATTTCTAAATCACTAATTTCCCGTTTATAACTGCCTGTTTTTATTAAAGGCAGTATTTGATTTTCAAATTATTTTGGACAGCAATGCTA
>CACVKW010001282.1 GCA_902749685.1 Olavius sp. associated proteobacterium Delta 1
AAGGCATAACCTGATTTCGAAATCACCAATTTCGCGTTTATAACTGCCTGTTATTATTAAAGGCAGTATTTGATTTTCAATTTATTTTGGACAGCAATGC
>CACVKW010001283.1 GCA_902749685.1 Olavius sp. associated proteobacterium Delta 1
GATACTTGATGCTGGATATCTAACAGGACACTATCGGTGAATTTCAACGACATCCAGTATCCAGAAACCAGAATCCAGGATCAGTCAATACTTTCAATGGTCTTCA
>CACVKW010001284.1 GCA_902749685.1 Olavius sp. associated proteobacterium Delta 1
ACTGATTACATAAACTCGCGTTATCAGACGGCGCACCCTAGATTCTTTTTAAAAATAGATGCTCTGTCTGATAACGACAGATTATGTAAGAACTGCATTTAGCATGACAGCCGGGACCATTAAAATAGACAAGCGGCTTCCTTATTTCTTTGGAGGGCGGGCGGGGATTGTTAAATTAGACCGATCGAAGATTCCGTCATTAGCAGGGCTGGGGGCATAAAATCCGGGTTTCAACCGCTTCGCCGCCATTGCGCTTTTTTTCGGGCCTCTCAGATGCCCCAGGTTAAAAGATCTCATGTCGGTCAATACCTGAGCATGCCCTATTTTAAGCGGTTTCACAGCGTTTCGGATGGATGATATTTGGCGTGGATTGCTTTCAGGTCGTTGATGGTGACATGCGTGTAGATTTGGGTGGATTCCAAGGATTCGTGTCCCAACATTTTTTGCAGGTGCCGGACCGGAGCTCCGTTTTTTAGCATGTGGGTTGCGCAAGTATGCCGCAGCGTATGGGTGGTTGCATTCTTTTTTAATCGAGCAAGATAGGTGCAGCGCTTAACAACCGCCCACACACCGTTGGGATCCATCTTTTGTCCCCAGCGGTTTAAAATTAGATAACCCGGATCCTTACCATTTAAAAATGACGAACGCACGGCCAGGATATAGTTTTGCACGATCTCGCACGCTCGCTTGCTCAAGGGAACCACTCGCTCTTTATTTCCTTTTCCACAGATATGGATGTAGCCGGCATCCAGATCAAGATCGATCAATTTTATTTCGGCCAACTCGGAACGTCTGATCCCGGTATCATAAAGGATTTCTAAGATGATCCGGTTGCGGTACCCCCGGTTGGTTTGCATGTCCGGTGCATCCATCAGCTTTTTTATTTCCGTTTGGTTTAAAATCGATTTGGGCAGGCGTTTGGCTTTTTTAGGAAGCCTGATACTTTCCCCGGGATCATGCATCAGATAATCCTTTTGCTTCAAATACTTTGTAAACCCTCGGATCATGCTCAGCATCTTTGATTGAGTTGCCAGACTCAGCAGCCGCCCCTTTGCCGTCATCCGGAAGGCCAGCTCCTCCTGATACTTTCTTAATACGTCACCGGTCATATCTTCGACATTGTAACGCTGTTCCTTTTCCATAAAATCAGCCAGGGCTCTTATTTCATATTTGGCGACTTTGATAGTGTAATACGATCGGCCAAGAGCTTTCATATATTTTAAATAATCGGCAATGAGTTCTCTAATTTTCATGGCTTTCATCCTTTTTTAACCCTGGGCCTTTAGCCTTGTGCCTTGCGCCTTTAACTCCCGGGTGCGTTTTGTTATGGGTTGCTTTAACCTCAGTTGGCACAACCTTGGTGTAAATCTGGGTGGTGCTCAGATGCCGATGCCCCAGCAATTTTTGGATATAGCGGATGTCGGCGCCCTGCTGCAGCATGTGGGTGGCGCAGCTTCTTCTGAAGGTGTGCGGTGATACCGGCTTTTTGATGCCGGCTGATAAACGGTATTTGCGGATAAAGGCCTGAACGCTGTCTCTGGTTAGTGGCTGCCCGTGGTGGTTTAAAAACAGGCTTCTTTCTTTGGGGTTTCTCCTGGCCCACCAGGGACGGATCTTTTCCAGGTACTCTTTAAGATAGCCGGCCGCTCGCTTGCCCATGGGAACCACCCGCTGTTTACGGCCCTTGCCCTGGATGTGAAGCACTTTATCCTTTAAGTCCACGTGATAGACTTGAAGGCTCACCAGCTCATTTAGGCGGATACCGGTGGCGTAAAGGATCTCTATGATAGCTTTGTTGCGCAGATGAGGACGCAATGACAGGTTGGGCTGATCGAGGAGTTTCTTCATCTCATTGACACTGATGACCATTCCCGGCTTGCGGTTCTTGCGGCAGGTCTCAACAATGCCTTCGGTGGGGTTGATCAGCAGCCGGTGGGTTTGGGTCAGATACTCAAACAGCCGCTTGACCGGCCGGATCTTATGAGCTTTGGATTCCATGCTGATCGGCTCTGCAACCACCTTTTGCTGGTATTCAACGATCACCTGGTGGGTCACCTTTCTCAGATCAAACAGTTGTTTGTCTTGCAAATAGCGCTTGAACAGATTCAGATTATGGGTGTAGGCATCGATGGTACTTTGAGCATAACCCCTTACCTTCAGCTGCTTCTTGTACTCAGCCACCGCAACAAATAAATCCATTTTTAATTCCCCATTCCGCCTTCGACCTTTCTGTAAACCAATAAATTATAGACCTTTTCCCCTTCCGCATTCCGCATTCGCAATTCCACATTCCATAGCCCCTCTCCCTCCCCCCTCTCTTTCTCCCGGCTCAGTCACCACGTAGTTAACTTTTTCTTTTAATTGCAAACAGATAACTACAACTTGCCGAACCTCGAAGTATCCTCGTAGCTGTTAAAATATCCTCGAAGGGGGGATTTCTCCCTCGAAGTTCAACCGCCTTTCTTTTTATTCATCAGTTTTTTGATCTCATCTACCGGCGTCAGGTTCAGATAGCATTTGCCGCCATCCTCGCCTTGCCCCCGATAATTGAGCGCATAGGCGTACTGCTTGCCCTGGGCACCGATGCGAACGTGCAAATATTCCATATCTTCAAGCTGCTTGATGTGCGCTCTGATCTGCCAATCGGTCCAGCCGGTATACTCGCGGATCATGCGCCGGGTAAAATAGATCTCGTCAATGGCGCTGTTTTGCTTGCCGGATATTTCTTTAACCATCTTGTAGATGCCGGACAGCAATGTCCGTGTAGGCGGAGCCAACTCGTCCAGGCATTGACCCAGAACCTCATTGGCCAGCTTGTTGGCACGGCCGATATCCTCCAGGGTCACTTCAATGTAATCCACCGGCTTTCCCTCAACTTCCACCGTCTGTATCTTTCTTTGATATTGATGCAAATAGGCGACCGTACGGATCAGTCCCAGGTACTTTTTATGGTCCCTGCGGGTCCTTAAAGAACGATTGGGATAACTCAGATACGCGGTGAAGGGGTTGACCACGGCCAGGGGCTTTAAAAGCCTTTGGGCCGCGTGGTGCTTTTTGACGATGTGCTCGCCTTTCTTTTTGCGGATCAGACCGTCAAGGGTTTCCGCCTCCCGCTGCATGCGGTGAATGGCCTCGGTCATCTTGGTGGATTCATCGATGGTTAAAAACAAAAATCGGGAGGCGGTCTCACCTTCCAGTTCAGCGGCCGTGGTGGTGATCATCACCGCCACCGGTCCGTTGACCGTGTATTCCTCGGTTTTCATCTTTCCGGTCCCCGGATCCTTGCCGGTTGCGGCCACCGTAATCTTTTTCGATGACTGGATATTGCGGATCGAATACGCTGCCCCGCCCATGCCCAACTCTTCTTCAATGGCAAGGATCTTATGAACCAATGAGTCTTCTTCCTTGTAAAACAAGGCCTGATCGGTAATCCGCGTGTATTTGACGTAATCTTCTTCGGGAACCAGCGATAAGATCACATCCTGCAGCGTGGATTTTCCGGCAGCGCTTCGCGACTGGATCAACACCGACAACGGCTCATCAAGTTTGCGGGACACCGCCGCCAGGTAACCCACCAGCTTGTTGGTCTTCTCGCCGGTAACACCGATGGTCTCTAAATCGGTCAGGATTTCAGCGAACATATCCGCACTTTTTAAAAACCGCAGCGCCTCGGCTTTCTCTGCCTTGGTGGGCTCATTGACCGTTGCCTGTTGCTTTTTGGGCTGCCAGGCTTCCGCATGGTTTAGGATCTTGCCGATGTCTTCCTTGATAAGCTCTTCGGCAGCCCCGAACAGATCCGCACACAATTTGCCAAACCAGACCCGGGAACGTGAAGAGTAAAGATCAATGGTGGACAACTCAAACGGCAGGCTGCCGGCCACATCCGCCGAAGCCTTAATGGTCACCTTAAGCTGGGTATCGGCTCGCTGGAGACCCTTGACCTCATATTGCCGCTCACCGTAGCCGACGATAAAACCATGATCTGTCCTTTGGTAAAGCCTTTGTTCCCGCTTGCTGACCTTGGCTGACTGCTCAATGGATCCGGGGTTGGCCTTTGTAAGAAGCTGCTCAAATTCTTCCGGGGTATGGCGCTTAAAAAAGATATTTACATCTTTTACCGGCAACGTCACAATATAGGGCATGGCCCCTTTTTCTTTTAACCGCAATGATACTGCCTCTGTGGCTTTACGGCCGGCATCATCGGCATCAAACGCCAGGTAAGCTGATTTGACTTTGCGGTTAAACAAAGAAAGATGCTCATCGAGAAGTCCGTTGACACCGTAAATGGGGACCACATTCTTAAAGCCCTGGTCATAAAGCGTTAACGCATCGATGATGGAT
>CACVKW010001285.1 GCA_902749685.1 Olavius sp. associated proteobacterium Delta 1
AGGCATAACCTGATTTCGAAATCACCAATTTCGCGTTTATAACTGCCTGTTATTATTAAAGGCAGTATTTGATTTTCAATTTATTTTGGACAGCAATGGGTAGAAACAAAGAAAAGTTAGAAAAAGTGAGAAAAGAACTCAATGAAATAAGTACAACAATTATTACCATTGCCGCTAATGTTGCCATCCCTTCTGAG
>CACVKW010001286.1 GCA_902749685.1 Olavius sp. associated proteobacterium Delta 1
CAGGATCCAGAAACCAGAATCCAGGATCAGTCAATACTTTCAATGGTCTTCATTGCAGCAGCGAAGTTGGATTTCAAAATTTTATGCAACTATAGGGTAAA
>CACVKW010001287.1 GCA_902749685.1 Olavius sp. associated proteobacterium Delta 1
CACTATTTCATAGGAGGATTGATTGTTTATGACATAGATTCATTTTCTTTTTAGCTTCTGGCAGCTAAGTGATCTTGCTCGCCTTAAAAAAAACACTCACCCATTTCTGATCTAAATCCCTTTACTGTCGAAAAAGATATTTGCCTTTATATAAGAACCTTGCTTCCCGTGCCGGGCTTGTCCAACCACAGGATAAGATTGTGGTTCGCTTCGCTCACACAATCTATCCTTATTCGTTA
>CACVKW010001288.1 GCA_902749685.1 Olavius sp. associated proteobacterium Delta 1
AAGGCATAACCTGATTTCGAAATCACCAATTTCGCGTTTATAACTGCCTGTTATTATTAAAGGCAGTATTTGATTTTCAATTTATTTTGGACAGCAATGA
>CACVKW010001289.1 GCA_902749685.1 Olavius sp. associated proteobacterium Delta 1
ACTGATCCTGGATTCTGGTTTCTGGATCCTGGATGTCGTTGAAATTCACCGATAGTGTCCTGTTAGATATCCAGCATCGAGTATCAAGCATCCAGCATCAGC
>CACVKW010001290.1 GCA_902749685.1 Olavius sp. associated proteobacterium Delta 1
CTGTTAGATATCCAGCATCGAGTATCAAGCATCCAGCATCGAGTATCAAGCATCCAGCATCGAGTATCAAGCATCCAGCATCGAGTATCAAGCATCCAGCATCTGCCCGGAAAAAGCAACGATCTCAGACATAAC
>CACVKW010001291.1 GCA_902749685.1 Olavius sp. associated proteobacterium Delta 1
ATTGGTTTGATCTCGAAAATAGATCCCTTTCCAGTCTCCCGGGGCCGGGATGGCGGCATTGGAGGTAAAGGTTATAGGTGCTGTCTCTGTTCCCTGCGCTGAAAGGGCCCCGTAATACGAATGATAATACGGGTGTCCCGCTTTATACCCAATGTACAGCCCCGTTCCCGGTTCAAAACGAACCTCCACTCCCGGGTCA
>CACVKW010001292.1 GCA_902749685.1 Olavius sp. associated proteobacterium Delta 1
AGCATCAAGTATCAAGCATCCAGCATCTGCCCGGAAAAAGCAACGATCTCAGACATAACGGCCTGGCTAGATGACAAGAATTTATGCAATGTTAGGGTTAAGATGGCTACTTCATCCTTTAGCCGTTTAGTTTTTCCGATCAATTCTTATTTCAATCTGTTTGAGAATCCGTCTTGAAGGGGCACTTCTTCTGGCTGATATGCTCCTGTATCTCATTCTCAAAGTGTTTGAGCAAACTTTCCAGCGGGGCAACAGCCCCGGGGGCAAAGGCGCAGTAAGCATTCCAAAGAAATCGACACATGCGCTCGAGCATGGGAATAAACTCCGGTTCACCGTCACCTTGTTCAATTCGTTTAAGCAAATCCAGAATGTAGGGTAGTCCTTCACGGCAGGGGGTGCACCAGCCGCAGGATTCCCGCGCAAAGAATTCAATCAAGTTGACCGTGGCGCCCACCAGACAGGTCTTATGGTCAAACACCATAATGGCACCGGTGCCGAGCCGGTTGCCGATATTCCGCAACGGGTCAAAATCCATTTCAATGTCATAGTGTTCCCGGGGCAAAAACCCGGTGGACGCGCCGCCTGGCAGGCACGCTTTATACTCGGAACCGGTCCGCATGCCGCCGGCGTGCACTTCAATAATTTCACTCAACCGCACACCGATTGGCAGTTCATAACATCCCGGTTTATTGACTTTGCCGCTGATACCAAAAAGCTTCGTACCGGCACCGTTTTCGGTTTTGGCAAGATCTTTAAACCATTGCCCGCCGTTTCTGATGATATGGGGCAGGCAGGCAAAGGTTTCAACGTTGGACAGCACGGTCGGCCGGTCCCAGAGCCCTTTCTCGGTCGGGTAAGGCGGCGGTTTCATCGGATTCGGCCGGTTGCCCATCAACGCATTCAACTGAGCCGTCACTTCGCCGCAAATGTAGCGGCCGGCACTGCGATGAACCACAATTTCCAACGAATATTCGCTGCCTAAAATATTTTTGCCCAGGTAACCTTCCTGGTGCGCAATCTCAATTTCTCTTGCCAGAATTCTGGCCGCATTTTCATATTCCGGCCGGATAAAAATAATGCCCTTTGCGGCCAGCGAGGCATAACCGGCAATAATAATACCTTCGATCAGCATGTGCGGGTCGGCATGGATCAGCACCCGATCCTTGAATGTGCCCGGCTCCATTTCATCGGCGTTGCACACGATATAGCGTGGAAAATTCGCATCATCAGCCACCGACATCAGCTTCATCCCGGTCGGAAAAGCAGCCCCGCCCCGACCGAGCAAATTGGCATTCATAACCGTCTGCTGAACATCCTTATGGGAATAATCCTTGAGAACATCCATCAGCGCCCTGTAACCGCCGCTCTGGCGGTATTCATCAAGGGTGGCAATCCGGTTCGGTTTGCGATTTTGCAGAAGAACCTGTTGATACATAAAAAAATGCCTAAACTGCCTAAAATGAGCTAAAATGCCTAAAATAAAAATCGAAAATCAACCTTCACCTTGCGCCTAAAACCCTGCACCGAATGCCATTTCCTAACTGGTAAAAACCTGGCGTTTGGCGTGGGCATCTTTTATGTCTACTTAAATTATGACCTTCTGTGTAACTTCTCCAGTATCCCGTCAATTTTATCCGCTGTCAGATTGCCGTATGCTTTGCGGTTAATCAGCATCGCCGGGGATCGGTCGCAGTAGCCGATACAGCAGACCGCTAAAAGCGTAAACAACCCGTCCGGGGTAGATTCACCGGGTTGAATGTCGAGTTTTTGAATAAGATAGTCCCTGACGGATTCGTAACCGTCCATCCAGCAAACCACGCTGTCACAAACATGGATAACGTATTTGCCGACCGGTTCCCGATAGATAAACGTGTAGAAGGTGGCCAGTTGCTCTACCTCAAGGGCCGACATGTCAAGCAGTCCGGCGGTTTCCTGCACCCCCTCGTCGGTCAGATAACCGTAGTGCTCCTGTATCGCGAACATGACATCCACGACCAGTTCCCGCGGATGCTCCACTTGATCAATGTGTTCTATCAAAGATTGTTTGAGTTCTTCAGGTAACATAGTGTCAACAGTCGATCGGCTGAACCAGCCTCAATCCGAAACCCCGCTTCCGACTTCCGCATTCCCACTTCCGCATTCCCACTTCCGCATTCCCACTTCCGACTTCAACTATCTGTCTATATCCGGCAATATGTAGTCAAAAGAGCCAATAATAGTGATTAAATCGGCAACCGTCTCGCCCACCGAAATCAACGGCATCACCTGAACATTGGCAAAGCCGGGTCCCCGGATGCGGGTCCGATAAGAATACCCGAGCCCGTCACTGACCACGTAATAGCCCTGTTCTCCTCGCGGAATTTCACATGCTGCATAGGCCTCCCCCAGCGGCATCTTGGGGCCGCGGGTGACATTGACAAAGTGATGAATCAGACTTTCGATGTCGGTCAGCATATCTTTGCGCTGAGGTATTACGTAGCGGTAGTCATCGCAGACATAGCGTCCGGCAGGCATGTTGTCGGCGGCCTGTTTGATTATTCCAAGGCTCTGGCGCATTTCCTCCAGCCGCACCAGATAGCGGGCATAGCAATCACCCCTGTTGGCCGTGGGTACTTCAAAATCAAAATTTTCATACCCCGAATAGGGAAACGCTTTGCGCAAATCCCATTGCAAACCGCAAGACCGCAAATTCGGGCCGGTTACCCCCCAGCGCATGGCATCTTCAAGACTAAGCCGGCCGATTCCCTGGGTTCGCGCTTTAAATATGGGGTTTTTGCGAATCAGGCTCTCGTATTCGTCGAGGGCCCGGGGGAATATTTTTACAAAATCACCAACGGCCTGTTTCCAGCCTTCGGGCAAATCGGCGGCCAGGCCGCCCAGCCTGAACCAGGATGGGTGCAGTCTTCCGCCGGTAATCAGTTCCACGATGTCCATGATCATTTCACGCTCGCGGAAGACATAGAAATTTGGCGCCATCGCACCCACGTCGTGGGCATAGGTGCCCAGCCACACCAGGTGGTTGCTCAACCGGAAGAGCTCGCTCAGCATCACCCGGATAACCTGAGCCCGCTCGGGAACTTTGATACCGGCCAGGGTTTCCACCGCCATGACATAGGGCAAATTATTGGCGGCGCCGGCCAGGTAGTCGATGCGATCCGTATAAGGGATAAACTGATGCCAGGTTTGCCGTTCGGCGATTTTTTCCGCCGCGCGATGGTGATAGCCGATATCCATTTCCATAGACGTAATTTCTTCACCATCGAGCGTAACGATATAGCGTATCAACCCATGGGTGCTGACATGGTGCGGCCCGATATTCAGGATCAGCTGGTGTTGCCGGCCGGATTTGTTGACAAAAACGCCGCCGTCCAAGGGCTGATTCTTTTGGGCATCGGCCAGGGTATAGGGCGGCATCTCCGTCGCCCGACCTGGATAATTTTTCCGCAGCGGATGCCCCTCCCATTCAGGGGGCAAAATCAGGCGCTGGAGATTCGGGTGGCCTTCAAACCGCACGCCAAGCAGGTCGAAGGCTTCTCGTTCATACCAGTTGGCCGACGGCCAGATATCCGTCACCGTCTCTGCCGCCGGATTAGGCCCGGTCAAAGGAACCTTCAACCGCAGGCGGGCAGGCGGATCAAAAGACAGTAGATGATACACCAGGGTGTAATCCGGGTAAGACTCCCGCTTGCGACGGGCGGACTCGTCGATGGCGGTCAGATCGTCCAGGCGCTGAAAACGGGTGGCTGCCTCTGAGTTGAGAAAACGCAGCACGTCTTTTATGCGGCTTTGGTTCACCAAAAACGCGGGCATGTCACAGGTTTGTGGTTCCTGTTGGACGGCTTCTCCGAAGCGATCCTGCAGTTGGCGGGCGAGGCGCTGTGCTTGGGGGTCCAGCTCGATTTGGGGTGACGACGGGGTCCACATTAAATCCGTGCGGCTGTCTTGGAACTGGGTCGGCACCACCGAAGTGCCCCGGATGGCCGTACCGTCCATGCCCGGGCCGCGTGGATCTCTTGCTTTGGTTTGACCGTCCACCAGAATCGGCTTCTGGGTGCCCTGGCTGCCCCCCTTCAGGTGAAGGATCGGACGGGTGGGTTTTTCTTCAGCTGTGATTTTATCCTGCAGCATGACAAGGCCCTGCAGCACGGCCTCCGGCCTTGGCGGACAACCCGGAATATAAACATCCACCGGCAGGATTTGATCCACCCCCTGCACCACACTGTAGACGTCATACATGCCGCCGCAATTAGAGCAGGAACCCATGGAGATCACCCAGCGGGGTTCTGCCATTTGCTCATAGAGCCTCAATACGACCGGTGCAATCTTTTTAAACACAGTTCCGGCAATAATCAGCAGATCCGCCTGCCGCGGTGAGGCCCGCAAGACTTCGGCCCCGAAGCGGGCCATATCGTAGCGGGGTGTAAAGGCGGTGGCCTCCTCAACAAAACAGCAGGACAGCCCGAAAAACATGGGCCAGAGACTGTATTTGCGGGCCCAGTTAATGACGAGATCCGCATTGTTCAGGAGTTGCTCGTTTAACTTTTTGCGCGCGTCGGCCCCCACTCAAGCCCCCCTTTTTTCCAGATATAAACAAGTCCCAGAATCAATACCACAATAAAAAACGAAATCTGCAGCCAACCTGCCCAGCCCAGTTTTTCCCAGGCAATGGCCCATGCAAAAATATAGGCCCCCTCTACATCAAAAAGCAGAAAAAAAATGGCGACCAGGTAAAAAGGCACCGGATACCGCAGACGCGCGCTTCCGGTGGGTATGATACCACTTTCATAGGGTCTCAATTTTTCGGGGTTGGGTTTTTTTTCCCCGAGCCAGGAAGCAATGAATAGAAGCAGGGCAATTAATGCCATGATCAAAAGGCCAAAAACGACCAGACTCAATACGCCGGGTTCCCAGGGAGATAATGATCCGCTATTCACAACAGGTTGCATGGTTCGCTCCGCAAAAACCTACCCATTCGACAAATGCTTGAAATAAATTATGATGTTAAACAGGATTATCACGATTTATGCAAGTATAAAATTTGTTATCATTGCATTTCCGGATTATTCATTACGAGCCCTTAGAGTCGAGTTCATGCGGTATCGGTGGTGATTATTCACCCAGCGCATCGGCATGAAAAACTCCCCGACCCCTCAATTAATTAATTTTTGTGACCTTCACCTTTGAACCGCTTGATACGCCCTTAAACAGTTTTGCATCTCCCAGAACCCTTCCAAAAACATTCACGGGACTGTAGGCCCGCGGCTGGTCACCCGTGCTGACCGGAGTCGGACCAAAAAAAATACAAAACGCCGGGCCGGCCGGCCAGTATGCCAGATCGCCGACCGCTACGTCTGCCCTGGCATCAGGTTCCGGCTCGAGGCGCAAAGATATGTCAAAATAGATTTCATCGCCCCAGACGTTGGCCGGGCTTTCAAAGGGCAGGGCTTCGAGAATTTTGCCGGCTGTCGGTGTATCAAACATCTCGGCCGCAACCGATACATTGTCCACGGATATGTTGATTTTTTCCATCTTCACCACCTCTCCTTTCGTTAAAAAATTCGTTCCAGACAGATCGCGGCTGAAAGCCGCTCCCACCATACCGGTAAACCACATATTACCTGAATCTTGCATCCAAATTTTTGGCTAATTTTAAACCCATAAATTGTTAGGTGAACAATTAGCTACCCACAATATGGCCTTCATATCTACCATGAAATTACGCGTTGATCAAAAAAGTTTTATGGCATAAAATTGACAGTGATTATTTTGGAATGCATTATATGATCGAGTGCGTCGCGAGGCCCTATCGACTAGTTTTGGTCGTTTTTGATAGCGTTAGTGATTGAATTGTCAACGGTTTCATAAAAAGTCCCGGGTACGGCATGCCGCAAATGATCCGACAACCTGAACATGCTGAACTCAATGGATTTGGTCCAATGTTTTTTCACATTTTTCCGGATTGAGTAGCGTAGAAGCCGAATTACTTGCCGGGTTGACCATCTCCATGCTAAGTCGTAATAGACTATGCAGACCGGAAAAATTTTTGATATAAAAAAATATGCCATCCATGATGGACCGGGCATCCGAACAACCATTTTTTTTAAGGGTTGCCCGTTATCGTGCTGGTGGTGCCACAACCCCGAGAGCATTGCTTGCGCAAGCCATCGACTTTATCGCAAAAATCGCTGCATCGGCTGTCAGGAGTGTGCCGACGCCTGCCCTGAAGACGCCATTCAGGTTTATGCGGAAGGGCTTAAATGGAATCCATCCGACTGTGTCTATTGCGGGACCTGTGCCGGCAGATGTCCTGCGGAAGCAGTCGAATTTATCGGCAAAACCATGACCGTTGATGACGTATTAAGCGAAATTGTCAAAGACACCGTGTTTTACGACGAGTCCCATGGAGGCATTACCATATCCGGCGGCGAGCCGTTGATGCAGCCGTCCTTTTTAATGGAGCTGCTGAATGCCTGCGGGAAATTGGGGTTTCATCGCACAGTTGACACATCAGGGTACGCTGATACCCAGACCTTGCTTGAAGCGGCAAGCCGCACGGATCTATTTCTCTACGACTTAAAGCACATGGATCCCGCGCAACACGTAAAATTGACCGGCGTCACCAATGAAAAAATTTTAACCAATTTAAAAATTCTGAGCCGCCAGGGAGCTGAAATCGTCATACGCTTGCCGGTGATCCCCGGACTCAACAGCGATCAGAAAAATATTGATCAGACCGGCGCTTTTGTTTCCTCGCTGCCGGGAGTCAGGCAGATGAATATTCTGCCGTATCACTGCACGGCGACAGCCAAGTATGCAAGCCTCGGCCTAAAGATTAAATCATCAGATATCGAACCGTCTACCCGTGAGTTTCTCGAATCAGCTGCCAGGCGGTTGGAAACTTACAATTTAACAGTCAAAATAGGAGGCTGAACCATTGACCCCCAGAGTCGCAAAACTGCGCCAGCAAAGCTTTGAGGCCCAGCCCAGCATATCGGTGGAACGGGCTGAGTTGGTGACTCAATTCTACCAAGCAAACTATGGAAAATATTCCAGCCCGGTACTCAGAGCATTAAATTTTAAGAATCTGTGCCAAAAAAAGACGATCTATATCGGCGCCGCTGAGCTGATCGTCGGTGAACGCGGTCCGTACCCCAAAGCGGTTTCCACATTCCCGGAGTTGACCTGTCATTCGGCCGAAGATCTTAGGATATTAAACTCACGCGAAATGACCCGATATCTGGTCTCAGATGAGGACATCGCGACCTACCAAAAAGAGGTCATCCCCTACTGGCAGGGCCGCACCATGCGCGACCGGGTGTTCAGCCAGATTCCGCAGGAGTGGCTCTCAGCCTATAGTGCCGGCATGTTTACTGAATTTATGGAGCAGCGAGCCCCGGGCCACACCGCGCTGGACGAAATTATTTATCAAAAGGGCATGCTGGATTTCAAAGAACAAATCGCAGAACGTTTGGCCTCCCTCGACTATCTGAACGACCCTGAAGCGGCGGACAAAGCCGAGGAACTCAGGGCCATGGATATTTCCTGTGATGCCGCCATTGTTTTTGCCGAACGTCATGCCGCGCTGGCGGAAAAAATGGCGGCCGGGGCACAAGATTCCTCACGCAAGGCTGAGCTTAACAAGATTGCCGCAACCTGCCGTCACGTGCCCGCCCGGGCACCACGGGATCTATGGGAAGCCATTCAAATGTACTGGTTTGTGCATCTGGCAACCATCACCGAATTAAACGGCTGGGATGCCATGAGCCCGGGGCATCTGGATCAACATCTGGATCCTTTTTACCAAAAGGGACTGGCGGACGGCAGCCTGGACCGCGAATCCGCCAAAGAACTCATCGAGTGTTTCTGGATCAAGGTCAACAATCAGACGGCACCTCCCAAGGTCGGTGTTACCGCCCTGGAAAGCGGAACATACAACGATTTTACCAATATCAATATTGGCGGTCTGACACGCGACGGTGCCAACGGTGTCAACGATGTCTCCTATATAATGCTGGAGGTTATCGACGAGATGCATCTGCTTCAACCCCAGGCCAATGTTCAGATCAGCCACAAGACACCCAATCGGTTTTTGAAAGAAGCCTGCCGGGTGATTCGAAAAGGATACGGGTATCCATCGGTGTTTAACACCGATGAAGTCATTATGGAGCAAATGCGCACCGGCAAAACCATAGAAGACGCCCGGCAGGGCGGATGCAGCGGCTGCATTGAAACCGGCAGCTTCGGCAAGGAGGCCTACATCTTAACCGGCTATCTCAATGTTCCCAAAATATTTGAACTGGCCCTTAACAACGGGATCGACCCTTTAGCCGGCGAACGACTCGGGCCGCAAACCGGTGACCCAGTCAGATTTAATAACTTCGATGAGCTTTACGAGGCCTTCGACCGGCAGTTGCAATATATCGTTGATCTGAAGATCAGGGTCAACAATTACATCGAGCGCATGTACGCGACTTATGCGCCCGCCCCCTTCCTTTCCGTGGTGATCAGAGACTGCATTGCCAAAGGACGCGATTACTATAACGCCGGGCCACGCTACAACACCAATTATATCCAGTGTTGCGGCATCGGCACCATAACCGACAGCCTGAGCGCCATCAAAAAGCACGTGTTTGAAGACAATCAAATCAGCATGCAGCAATTGTTGGCGGCACTGCAGGACAACTTCAAGGGGCAGGAAGCCTTGCGCCTGCGCCTGTTTAACAAAACCCCCTTTTACGGCAATGACGAGGAATATGCCGATTCGATTATGCAGCGGGTTTATGATTCCCTGTTTAATGCCATTGACGGCAAGCCCAATACCAAAGGCTCATTTTATCATCTGAATATGCTGTCCACCACGTGCCACATCTACTTCGGGCAGAAACTGGGCGCTTCGGCCAACGGCCGCCTGGCCGCAATGCCCATTTCCGATGGGACGTCTCCCTCCCACGGGGCCGACCGCAAGGGTCCAACGGCCGTCATTAATTCCCTCGGTAAAATGGACCAGATTAAATCCGGCGGCACGTTGCTCAATCAGCGGTTTTTACCCAGCGTGCTTGAAGGCGATGAGGGAATCGAACAACTTGCGCATCTCATTCGGGCTTATTTCAAGCTCAATGGGCATCACATCCAATTCAATATTGTTGATTCCCAGACACTGCGCAAAGCCCAGTCTGCGCCTGATGAGTACAGAGATCTGCTGGTTCGGGTCGCCGGATACAGCGATTACTTCATTGACCTGGACCAGCACCACCAGGAGGAAATTATTGCCCGAACCGAGCAGGACGCTTTTTGATGCTAAAGTTTTTTCCGTAACAGACGATAACAATCTTAACCACGCTATAATGGCGAGGTTATCCCAATGCTTTGAGGGTGATTCTTCGCGAGTCACCCTCATTATTGGCCCTTCCTTTAGTATTCGCCTGCCAGACCATCAAGTCGCCACATCACACCTGCCGCAGGATACAAATTTATGATCGGTGCGGCTGAATATCATTGTGAAAAATTGTGAAAAAAATTTCACAGCTATTATGGTATCCATGCCACACATACAAGAATCGAACAGGATCAGCACGGGGTTGACAAACTCTGCTACATATTGAAATTATTGTAGTTTATGGCCTGGGTCAAAAATAGGCATGCTTTGTGCTAAGAGGCATGATGATCGGCTACTGCCGAGTAATCATTCGGATTCCGCCAAATTTACGGTATTAATAAAAAATATATCAACCCCTGAGGAAGGTGTTAAATGATGGAGTCCAGCCCTGACTATCGAGCTGATACGCGCTACCGCCACGAAGCCGCTATCATGTACGAGCACTATCGCTCTGGCAGGTATTTCGAAGGTACAATGTTTAATTACAGCCGGGGAGGGATGTATTTCGAATCCAATTTTGCACCGGAGATCGGCACAGAAATATTTATAGGGGTTGAGAACTCCCCCTATACCTCCGGTCATGATGTTTATCGTGCCAAAGTCGTCTGGCGCAAAAAATTGGAGCGTGCAGAGTCATACTTTTTCCACGGTGTCGGTGTAAAGTATTTCTAAGGCAGACGAGTCAAACCACTAGCTTTTTATGGATTGGGCCAGATCATCAATCCGTTCCCTTATGGAAATCAGATATCTGGCCATCTTGCCGCGATGATCGGCCATGATGGAATCATGATCCCCCCTTAGAACGATCAGCGGGTCAAAGGTACAGATTTGATCCATATCCTTGAACGCAATGCGGATATTTTCTTTTCCCCCTTTTTCCTTGACCTCGGGATAAAGTTCAACAAAGGTGCGTAACACATCCCTGAGCACCAGGATGATGCCCTGGGTGTAATAAATATGGTTGTCCAGTTCGGTGTAGGCAACTTGATCATTGGACTGCACCAACAGCCCCAGCGGCTCATCTAAAAACTGTTTGCCGATAATAAAGTCAAGCATGTTGAACATATCATCCGTGCGCAGATTAAATACAGCGCCGCCATCCCCCTTGAGAAGATCAGCCTCGTACTGTTTAATTTCGGCAATCCCTTTTTCGTATTGATTTTCGCTGGAGGGAAACCACCAGCTGTCGGAAGAAAAAGCAAAATATTTTTCCCGCGCTTCCTTTAAATTTTCGTTTTCCTTGTCCACCTTACCGTATTTGGCCAGATTGGTGGAAAAAAAGGTCGTCATCATGCGCGTGGCAAAGATGGTACCGCGCTGCCGGTTGGCCCGGTTGTCCAGCCAGCGGGTAGGTGAAATGATCAGATCATTGATGGACCAGCCAAAAGTGGAATCCATCTCCTGTTCCAGCCGGTTTCTGATGGATGCCGAAAGGGCGGCACCTTTTTGGGGCGCCGCTGATTCCGGCTTCGTTGATTGCAGAACAGTCTCTAAATTGGGATCCAGATCGGGAAATCGGGTCGCGTCCAAGAGTGTGTATGCCCGGTAAACCGTCCAATACAATCCTGCCGAAAGGGGCCAGATTAAAATGAATGCCAGCAGGATTAGAACGATCCATTTGCCGAACTTTGTCATTTGGGGAATCAACGGTTTTTTTTCGGTTTTAGCTTCCATTGATTTGGTTGACCTCGCCTCAGGGTTCACGATGCTGCATCCAATGTTAATCCGCCGGACCCTCAGACCCTCAAACCACCAACTTTGTTCAGGTGTCAAAACCCATTTATCAGCACTGAATGTGCTATTTTCCCGGGCGGAGTCATTAGATGTATGTATTCAGCAGGAATTTTGAGAGAGGTTAAGCACTAGCATGTCCTGTGTCAACAAAATGTGATCAAACCTATTTTCTTGACACTTGCTGTGGCCATGCTACTTATATATTATTTGGGTTGAGCGGTTCAAGGTTCACGGTTACCGGTTAAAGCGCCCGATTTCCTCCCTCACAATGCAGGCCGCATCAAGCCGGTAGAAAACCATTCTCACCCCATGGGTGAAAATGGACCATCCAAACCATGGAGAAAAATTATGCCGAAAACCACAATATTGGGTTCCGGAGTAAACACTCGATTGGTATCTATCGCATTTATTTGGGCATTAATATCCCTGATTTTTATAGGATGTTCGGCTCCCATCTCGGGAAGCCTTCAAAGCAGCCCGGAGGTAACTGAGGTGTTTGAAAAAAGTCAGATCCTATCCAACCATCAATATTATGTTAGCGGTTTTCAAAGAATCCCCTATGCTATAATCGCAGTCGACAATAATTTTCAGCTCCGAACCGGACGCTGGAAACCGATTGATATGGATTCGACCGCATTGAATCAGTTGATCTACCGCATGGAACATGTGTACAGCTTAAATCCCAGGGGAGCCTGGATACTGGACCCGGAAGGCAACCGGCTGGGAGTCTGGTATTCATCCCAGTACCAGACCAAAGTGAAACGGGAAAAGGGTAACCGAATTGTGGTGGTGAATCCCGAACCACCGGATTTACGGGGTATTCCCTAGCCCGGACAAGCCGGTTGCAGCGAAGCGTAAATCCCGTTTTATCGGGGAATTGAAAATTGAAGACTGTAAATTGAATATTTGTGGATGTCGCTTCTCTCTGTCTTTTTTTAATTTGAAAGAATACCTTAAGTATTCAATATTCAATCGTTACAAGATCCTGACATCAGGGGTTTAACCGCTAAATTAATGGGGTAAAATATGACGGGACGAAAAAAGATCAAAGCTGCTCTCTTTTTGCTCAGCACCTGGTTGTTGACGGGTTGTGTCGCAGTAATCATTGGCGCCGGGGTCGGCGTTGGTGCGTATACATACATCAAAGGGGAGCTCAAAAGATCTTATCCGGCCAAATTTGATAAAACACTGCAGGTCTGTATCGATATCTTAGATGATCTCAACCAGCCGATTATCGATGAAACCACCGACGGCGAAAAAACGACTCTCCGTAGCAAAAGAAAAGACGGGACCGACCAGACAATTGATGTCTCAATCATCAGTATTGATTCGACCCTGGTGTCGGTTAGAACCGGCGTTGTCGGATATTGGAAAAAAGATATATCCCAGCAGTTTCATGAATTTATCGCTGAAAGGATAAAACGTTGAGCATCAATTCTTTAATCGCTGGGCAAACGGCAGTTCGTGGTTGAGATTATCGATCTGTTCCTGTTCCAAACGATTTATTTCGTCAATATGTGTCTGCATCACCCTCGTCAGGCGTGAGTCGTAGAATCGATGCAGGCTATAGCTGGGGACAGCTTCAAAACCCCGCCTAATTTTGTGCCCCCCTCCGGCACCCGGGTCAAAACGATGGATGTGATTGGCAATGGCCCACTCAATCGGGACATAATAGCATGCATTAAAATGCAGTGAATTAACCGATCTCGAGCAGCCCCAGTATCGACCGTACAATTGAGCCCCTTTAGTTACCAGCAGTGACATTCCCAGCGGAGTCGACGGCTCTTTTTCGTCAAAGGCCGCCACAATCATCAATCGATGGCGATAATGGTGATACAATCCGTCAAAGAAAGGTTCGGAAAGGTACCTGCAGCCCCAGGGGCCGAATTTATCGTTGGTGTCTTCATAATACCGATACATCAACGGAAAGAAGGATTGGGGAATATCCTTGCCGGTGAATATTTTGACAGAGACGCCCTGCTTCTCGATTGCTTTGCGCTCGCGCTTGATGTTGCGCCGCTGGTTGGAATTAAAAACCGCCAGATATTCATCGAAGTTCTCATAATTTTGATTCTGCCAGGCATAACTTTGGTGCCGCCAACTGAAATAGCCATGCTTTATCATCTCATGCCGCCACTGGGGGTCGGCAAACAGAAAGCTGCTTCCCGACATCCGGTAGCTGCGGCACAATCGATCAATTTCAGCCACGATTAAAGCCGTCAATTCCGACTCATTCTCGCCGGCGGCAATTAGAAACCGATATCCGGTCATCGGCGTAAATGGGCTCATCCCGACCAGTTTTGGGTAGTATTGAATTCCCAGGCGGCTGGCTACGTCGGCCCAGACATGGTCAAATACAAACTCGCCGGCACTGTGTCCTTTGATGTACATGGGTGCGAGCGCAATCAACCCACTGGAGGACCATACTGTCAGATGGTGCGGCAACCAGCCCGTTTTAGCTGTCGTGCTGCCTGATATTTCCATGAGCCGCAACCAGTCCCACTCTAGAAAGGGAGTCGCCAACGGGTTTGCCAATGTATCCCAAGCGGCACGGTCTATCTCGCAAATATCGCTTATCCAGGATACGGTATATGATGACGGTTGCTGTTTTTTCATACTGTTATCCGAAGGACATGGTTCGAATTGGACTTAAACTCCCAACCTTTGAACCTTAAACCCTTGAACGATCATTAAAATTTAAGTCTGATATGCGACGATGTCATCTTTTTTTGAAGCTACTGAGGCAATTATACCAAATCCTTGACAATTACAGCCAGATAAATAATATTAATAGATTAAACTAATTTTCTCGAGTAAAGGAAAACAATATGCCGCTTTATGAATTTAGGTGTTTAAAATGTAATGAATGTTTCGAATTTTTGGTGATGAAAAAAGAAGAGCAGGTGGAACTCAGGTGTCCTAAGTGCAAATCGGAAGATTTTGAACGGGTATTGAGCGTTTCAGGTCATTGCATGGGCGGCGACTCCGCGCAGGGCGGCAGTGCACAGTCACAAACTCGCAATTGTCCGGCAGGGTCCTGTACGACTTACGATATCCCCGGACCCAGCCGGTAAATATTGAATATTTTCAATTCCGGCTCGTCCGGGTTAAGGCGTATGGATGTCAAATAATGCAAATCCATGTTCAGGAAAAGCAGCAATTCAAAAAGCTGTTTAAACAGGAACATATTGACGAGTTTGAAGACCGGTTTAAGGTCCTGGAAGCTTTTTTACAGACTGAAAAACATGTATCGGTCAACGAACTGGTTGAGCGGCTTGACGATAACGGTTGGCGGCTGGATTCGGAGTTTGTAAAAGAGACGCTCAAATTAATGTGCCGCTTCGGTTTTGCACGCAAAAGCCGATTTGATAATGGCATGATACTCTACGAGCATCGCCACCTGGGACAACACCATGACCACATGGTCTGCACGAAATGCAGAAAAATCCTGGAATTTGAAGAAGAACAGATAGAACAGCTGCAAATAAAGATCGCCGCCGCCCACGGGTTTCACATGTTGCAGCATAAATTGGAAATCTACGGAATATGTAATAGCTGTATCAGGGATCGAATTCAACTGATGCCGCTGACACTGGCTAAACCAGGTGAGCGCCTGGTAATCAAAGAGATTAGCGGCGGTGCCGGCGCAAAAATGAGGCTTTTGACTATGGGGTTGCGAACAGATGATAAAATTGAGGTGATTACCAATAACAGCCTGGGACAATTGGCCATTGCCGCAGACCTAAAGCGCTACGTGCTGGGACGCGGTCTGGCAGAAAAAATAATGGTTGAGCAGGATAAGCGGTAATACGGCATGCCATCATTTGAACCGTCATACGTCAACACCTTTAAGAAAGGATTGTTGAAAGAAAAAGTAGCTAGAGCTTGCAATCTGCTGAAATCCTGCGTCCTTTGTCCCAGAAGATGCGGCGTCGATCGATTATCCGGTGAAACGGGCACCTGCAATACAGGCAAATCGGCCTGGGTATCCAGCTACAATCCGCACTTCGGGGAGGAAGATCCACTGGTAGGCTCCCAGGGTTCCGGCACCATTTTTTTCACCCACTGCAACCTGCTGTGCTTATTCTGCCAGAACTTTGACATCAGCCACCAGGGTTGCGGTCAAAAGGTATCGGATGCCGAACTGGCCCGCATGATGCTCGCTTTGCAAAACCGGGGGTGTCACAATATTAATTTCGTCAGCCCGTCGCACGTCGTACCCCAAATCCTGTCCGCCGTTGAGATTGCTGCAGCGCATGGCCTTGCAGTCCCGCTGGTATTCAACACCGGCGGGTATGATCGGGTCGCAACGCTAAAACTTCTCGAAGGTGTATTTGATATTTACATGCCGGATTTTAAATTCTGGGATCCTCAGGTTGCTGAAAGCGCCTGCCAGGCCGGCGACTATCCGGAGATTGCCCGCAAGGCCTTGCTGGAAATGCACCGACAGGTGGGTGACCTGCAGGTTGATGAGCTGGGCATTGCCCGACGCGGACTGCTGATAAGGCATTTGGTTCTACCGGATGGACTTGCCGGGACCCGGGAAATTATGAAATTCATCGCGCAAAGCTTATCGCCCGACAGTTATGTCAACATCATGTCACAGTACCGACCCTGCGGCAGAGCGGCTGAAGTCAGAGGTTTGAATTCCATCCTTAAAACAGATGAATATCACCTGGCGCTGCAGGCGGCAAAAGAGGAAGGTATCACCAGACTTGACCGGCCGCAGCGGGTGATTGCTTTTCGATGAATAATCGGAAGCATTTAAAAACGTTTACGACATAACACGATTGAATCTATGGACAAAATATTTGCTATCGGCGACATCCACGGTTCCTTTGATCAGCTGCAGGATCTAATGCAGAAAATTCCGATCGACTTTACAAGCGACACCCTAGTATTCATCGGAGACTATATTGACCGCGGCCCGAGTTCGGTTGAAGTCGTTGAGTATCTATTGGATCTAAAAAAACGGGTGCCGGAGATCATTTTTTTAAAGGGCAACCATGAGGACATGCTCGAAAAATACCTGGACGGTACCGATCGCTTCACTTATTTGTTAAACGGCGGGCAAAATACCCTTGACAGTTATTTGAGTAAAACCGATCGAAAGGATAGCTTCCCGATTCCCGCTGCACACATGGATTTTTTTAAATCCCTGCGGCTCTACTACGAAACCGAGGCTTACATTTTTGTTCATGCCGGGTTGCGCCCGAAAGTATCTCTGGCCTCCCAGGATTCCGAAGACCTGTTATGGATTCGGGATAAATTCATATATAGCAAATATAATTTTGGTAAACCGGTGGTATTCGGTCACACACCACTCGAGAAACCGCTGGTGGAACGCAATAAAATAGGTATCGACACCGGAGCCGTATACGGCAATGCCCTGACCTGTGTCCAATTGCCTGACATTATATTTTTTACTGCCTGATCCCAGGGGAACTGGTGCTCCCGGTTCCAAGGGTCCGGGTTCAACGTTCAGGGTTGCACCGTGCATACGGCCGCATATTTTTGCTTGACAAACACCGCGGAATTAAAATACCAGTCTTGTGATCCGGCATAGACACAATTGCCCTGAGAGCGTATAATGGTATCAAATCAAGCCAAAATAAAATGGACAATTAAATCATCATGAAACGCTTTTTGATCCTGCTAATTTTTCTAATTTTCTTCAATGCCGCTGCAGCGATGGCTGAACGATTAACGGTTATTAAACCAGTGGCCAATATTCGGTCCGGTCCCGGCTCCAAATATGACATTTTATGGAAAGTAGAAAAATACTATCCCATTTTCGTGATTGAAAAAAAAGGCCCATGGTATCATTTCAAGGACTTTGAGGATGATAAAGGGTGGGTGCATAAATCTCTGGTGAAAAAAATGGACTCGGTCATCACCAAAAAGGATATGTGCAATATTCGCTCCGGGCCGGGAACCGGCAATAAAATCCTCTTTACCGTCGAAAGAGGAATACCGTTTAAGGTCATCAAACGCCGGGGACACTGGCTGCATATTGAGCACGCCGATAAAGACAAAGGCTGGATACACGATTCCCTCGTCTGGTGACACGGCCGATGCTTTCAAACAGTTCCCCCAATAATTTCAATCATCGTTGCGCCACTATTAATTCCAGATATCATCTGAACATCTGGATCGGCTCGGCGGCAAATTAACCCGGGTTGGCTCAATGAATTTAATGAGTAATTTTAGATACATAACAAACAATCGGCAGCTGATCGCCGGTATCGGATCGGCGTTGGTCGATATCCTGATACACGAAGGTGATGAATTTTTAGCAAAAATGGGCGCGGCCAAAGGCGGCATGACGCTGGTGGGAAAAGAGGATATCGAGCGTACCCTGGCAATGTCTTCCGCCAAGACCAGCGTGGTTCCGGGTGGATCCGCCTGCAATACGGTCATCGGCGTCGGCAACCTGGGCGGCAACGCTCGATTCGTCGGTAAATGCGGCAACGGTAAAATGGGAAAATTAATTGAAGATGATCTAAAGAGACAAAATGTTGAACCTGCCTTGTTACGCGCTGATTCACCTACCGGATGCTCGCTATCGATAATCACACCGGATGCCCAACGATCCATGTTTACTTACCTGGGCGCATCAGCGGAAACCCGTCCGGAAGAAATTTCCGTCAATAGTTTCAAAGATGCGGCCGTCGTCCTGGTCGAAGGGTACCTGTTATACAATCCGGATTTAATTAAAACCGCACTGTCGGCCGCCCAAAAGGCCGGCGCTAAAATTGCACTGGACCTGGCGAGTTATACGGTGGTGGCAGAGTCCAAGGAGTTACTTGAGCACCTGGTGGAGACCTATGTTGACATCCTGATTGCCAATGAAGATGAGGCCGAAGCATATACCGGACACAACGATGAACGCCGGGCCCTCGAAGCGCTGGCAGCTAAAGCGGATATCGCCGTCCTCAAAGTCGGTTCCCGCGGAAGCTATGTGACTCACGCCGGAAATACAGTTGCCGTCAACCCCATGGGTGGCGGTAATGCCCTGGATACCACCGGTGCCGGTGATTTATGGGCTGCCGGTTTTCTCTTTGGGCTTGTCAATGGCTATTCTATTGGTCACTGCGGCCGGCTGGGCTCTGCCTGCGGCTATGAAGTGTGCCAGGTTATCGGCGCCAATATTCCGGCGGCCGGATGGGAAAGAATCCGGAAACTGCTTTGATGAAATTTCCGGATTTTTAATTTCCTAATTATCTACAACGAATCATCAACATACTAATGCCTAAAGTTCAAATTGCCTAAAATGCCTAAAATTAAGGATGAAGATCGTTTTTAGTTGTCTTTAATGGAATAATCTTTATGCGGTATAATGATAGAATTCCATATTTTTAGCTCATTTTAGTTCATTTTGAATTTTAGCTCATTCTTATTATTCTGGAGGATTTATGGCAAAGAAACCCAAAAAGACACGCAAAGAGCTGCTAAAGGAACCCGATGAGTTTATAACCATCTCCGGTAAGTTAATTGGATTTATGGCCGACCATAAAAATCAAATAACCTACGCAATTGGAATCATGGTGGCACTGGCCCTGATTTTTTCCGGCTATCGTTTTTTTTCGATTCGTTCAGAAAACAAGGCTTCGGCGTTGCTGGATCAAGGCCTTGCAAAATATGAAAAATTCAAAAATGATAAGCAGCCGGTGGAAGCCTATGATCAAGTGTCGGCCGATTTCCAGTTGATTTTAAATAAATACGGCAGCAAAAAGAACGGAAAAATTGCCAGACTGACTTATGCCAATATCTGTTACACAGCCGGTCAATATGAGCAGGCCATCGAGCTTTACAAAAAATCGCTAACGGATTTTGAAAAACATCCGGCAATTCACAACCAGGTGGTCGGCAGTCTTGGATATGCCTACGAACAACAGGCAGATTATGCGAATGCGGTCAAATATTTTGAGCAATTATCCTCGACACCGGATACAATTATGCGTGGTGAAGCCCTGTATCATCTGGGTTGGCTTTATGATCAGCTTGGACAAACTGATAAAAGCAAAGAAGCCTATAATAAAATCATTAGCGAACATCAGGATTTTATTTACATCGATCTTGTCAAGGAACGCATGTCCGGCTGAAAAGAAAAAATTGAGACAAAAGTGATATTGAAGTTAAGTCTATATAATAAGTAGTTTACACCCCTCTGTCCGAAAATGATGCAGCTCAATTTTTAGATCCGACGTCCAGATTGTACTTTTTGATTTTCTGGTTCAATCCGCTTTTACCGATCCCGAGCATGGCAGCTGCATGAGCCTGCACATTGTCTGCCATTTCTAAGGCGCGCTCAATCATCGCTCTCTCAATCATAGCCAGAGTTTCGTAAAGTTTGGCCTCCTTTGGAATGCCTTCCAGATGCAGGGCATCGTGCACATTATCCTTAAAACCCTGCGGCAAATCGGCCACCCGGATAACATCATTGGGGCATAGGATCATGACCCGTTCGATTAAATTTTCAAGTTCACGGACATTACCGGGCCAGCTGTATTCAAATATTAAGCGATCCACTTCCTGATCAACCCCTTTAACCGGAAGCGCTGATTTGCGCTCGGATTCGTATTTATTGATAAAATGATCTACCAGGAGGCGAATATCTTCTCGCCGTTCCCTGAGCGGGGGCAGAACCATATGGACCACATTTAAGCGGTAAAAGAGATCCTCACGAAAACGACCGCCAGTCATCTCCTCTTTTAAATTTTTGTTGGTTGCGGCAATGACCCGGATGTCCACGGCAATGGTTCGAATTCCACCAACTCGTTCAATCATTTTCTCCTGCAGCACGCGCAGCAATTTCACCTGGAGATTGGCAGACAATTCTCCAATTTCATCCAGAAACAGGGTACCGCCATCGGCCAGCTCAAAGCGCCCTTTTTTCATGGCCGCCGCTCCGGTAAATGCTCCTTTTTCGTGACCGAAAAGTTCACTTTCCAACAGGCTCTCAGCCAGGGCCGAACAATTCACCGCAATGAAAGGCTGATCACGCCGCGCGCTATTGAAATGAATCGATTTGGCCACCAACTCTTTTCCGGTTCCGCTCTCGCCCTCAACCAGGACGGTAGCATTTGACGGGGCTACTTTCTGGATCGTCTTAAATACATCCCGCATGTTCTTGCTCTTGGCGATGATATTACCAAAACGGTATTGGGATTTAACCGCATCACGCAGGCGCCGGTTTTCTTTGACCACCTGATACATCGCAACGGCTTTTTTGGCATAAATGATCAATCGATCATTATCAAAAGGCTTCAGAACATAGCTGTATGCACCTTTCTGCATGGCCTCCACGGCTTTATCAACCGTGCCGTGAGCCGTCATCATGATCACAGGCAGATCCGGGTCGATCGCTTTGACGCTTTCCAGCAGTTCAATGCCGTTCATGCCCGGCATTTTCATATCGGTCAATATCAGATCCAGATCAGACCTTTTATGAATCTCAAGCGCCTCCGATCCATTGAGCGCGGTTAAAACTTCATAGTCCTCATCTTCCAGGACCGCGCTCAGCACGCGCAAATAATTTTTCTCATCATCAACTATTAAAATAGTTTCCATGATTGCCGCATTTCTCCATCTTCGACCGTTTCCGCCCGTGTTTTAGTACTCAATATGGCAAAACTTGCCGCCTGCTCGACTGGCAATTCCACAGTTACACACGCCCCGCCCTGGGACCTGTTAAGAATTTGGATGCTGCCGCCATGCAATTCAATCAGGTTTTTGACAACACCCAGGCCCAAACCCGTTCCCATCTCCTTGGTGGTAAAAAAGGGATCCCAGATCTTTCCAATGACTTCATCCGAAATTCCCTGGCCTTCATCTTCAAAATTGACTGTAACGATTTTATCATTCGCACTGATGGTAATTTCAATGGTACCACCCTTGGGCATCGCCTGCATCGCATTGATTAAAATATTTAAAAAAGATTGATATAGCATGGCGGCATCGGCCTGGATTTCAGGCAATGAATTCTGATAATGCTGTTTGATGGCATAGCCATTTTCTTCGATTTGCATGGTCAGAAAGGTGATATTTTTATCAATAACCTCTTCGATGCGGCAGGGGACTAAATTCGGGCTTCTGGGCTTGGCGAAGTTTATAAAATCCGTAATGATCTTATTGAGGCGATTGGCCTCCTCAACAATGATATCCGGAATTGTGTTTGAAGGGTCAATTTTGGTAACCTTTTTCTTTAACAGTTCGGCCGAGCTTCGGATGATCCCTAATGGATTGCGGATTTCATGGGATATTCCGGCTGCCATCTCCCCGAGAGATGAAAGCCGCTCTGCCCGGCCCAGGCGTTCTTTTAGCCGCAACCGTTCCATGGCCCGTTTCTGAATGATTCCTTCACCGCGTTTGACCACAAAGATCAGCACGACAAAAAGAGCCCCCATAATTACGGTACAGGTAATCACCACCAATATCTGGGTTCTGAATATGGCCTGATAATCACCGGATATATCCTGCACGATCTCAATCACTCCCAGATAGGGGCCGGATAGCCTGGCAAACTGCGGTTCCCAACGCAGGGGCGCATAGGTGATCAGCCGGACGACTTTGGGAAAACCGAGCGAAATTTCAAAAAAGTTGCCGCGCTGAACCAGTTTGGAGGAAATTTTGCCTTCCAGCGCCTGTTGGAATCCGGTACCGCCATAATTCTTTCGCCCAATCAGATCCGAATCAAAACTATATAAAATTGTATTATTCATACTATAGAAGTTGAGCGTTTCGACTTCGAAACTGTGCAGGGTATTGCGGACCACTTTATCCATTCGCTCGAAAGTTTCTTTGTTGCCGAACTGGATATTTCCATCAAACATCAACCCGATTGGAACGATAACCTGCACAAATATCTGATTGTTCAAATTCTCGATCAAACTGCGAGCATAATCTTCGCTATTTTGGCGCTGCATTGATTTGACCCAGTGGGTGTTGAGCACCGACAGCATGATCGTTACCAGAAAAATGACAACCAGACCGGTAAATGTAAAATATTTGACCAGTCGAAACGGTTTTATTCTCTCTTCCGGGGGTTTATTATCCATTATTATTGTCGTTTTACGGTTAGAAGTCACGGTTTGATAGATCTGCCATAAGTCCCTAAATACTATATGATATCGCTCCTGATTAACTCAGCCACTTAAGCGTATACGTTTTTAAACTCAATTTAAAGCTTTTTCTCTCAAGTTTCCATGGGTAGAACCGATACGTTCAGTAAGCTCTCGAGTTCTTCCAAAATTTTGACGGTTTTATTGAAAAATTCCAACCCGGCGAAGCCAAAGAAGCGGGTTGTTTCTATTTATAGGATTGGGGAAAACAAATTTCATTTCTTTAACTATCTGAAAATAAAATATTTTTCTTAATTTTTTATAATTAGTCGGCCAATTAGCAGCAATATCACTGATTATTGGCGCAAAATTTGCAGAAAACTGTTCGCGGCAAGTGATCGATCCTGGGGCATCTTGTCCGCTGACCGGACACGTCCGTGTTAAACATTTAAATAACCGAACTCTACACATTATTTGGCACAACCGACCCAAAGCCATTCAATACCGGAACAACCAGTAAAACTAAAAGATCACTGACTGCACTAGATATGGAAATCCAGATAAATGGCGATACAATATAGTGTAATTATACCTAATTATATGTAATTATGTTGACTTATATTCAATAAAATGCAATCATTATATAAGTCAAATTCAGTAAAACCTGAATATGGGCTTTGGGATACACAATCAATTCAATTTTTAGTGCTCAGCATTCGGGAAGCCAAATTTATGGGCAAGAACAAATTAAAAGAAATCAGAGAATCGATGCTAATGAGTAAATCCGAACTAGCCAGACAGGCTAATGTCTCTCCAATCACCATCACCAGGATTGAAAAGAACATGCCGTGTCGCATGGAAACTCAACGCAAGATTCTTTTTGCCCTGGGCTTAAAACCTGCAGACAAACATAAAATTTTTAAGGATTAAACGTCTCTCATGGTTTTTGGAAAAAAAGAAAATCTCGTCGGTTTGGATATCGGCTCCAGGTCCATAAAAGCGGCTCAAATCGTAGACTCCAAACGAGGACACACGCTAAAGCATTTTGGCATTGTTGATATTGCTCATGGGGCCATCGAGGAAGGCACGATTAACGACCCTGAGTCAGTCGCACAATCGATCCAGCAGCTTTTTAAATCTTATAATATCAAAGAAAACAACGTCGCTGTATCCATCGGGGGCTACTCGGTTATCGTTAAAAAGATCGGTGTTCAAACCATGGCCGAAGAGCAGCTTCAAGAAACCATTCACTTTGAAGCCGAACAGTATATCCCTTTTGACATCAGTGATGTGAACCTTGATTTTCAGATACTTGGGGAAAATGAATCCAACCCCAACCAAATGAATGTGTTTTTGGTGGCGGCCAAAAAAGAAATGGTTAATGACTATATCAACCTGGTGAATCTGGCCGGACTCAATCCCTGCATCGTCGATGTTGAAGCATTTGCCCTGCAAAATACGTTTGAAACCAACTACGATGTTCAAGAGGATAACATTGCACTCATTGATATTGGTGCAAGTAAGACATCGTTGAATATCCTCAAAGGCAACTCATCGGTGTTCATGCGTGATGTTTCTTTAGGGTGCGGACAAATCAACCAGAAAATCATGTCCCTGATAGAATGCACTTTTGAAGAAGCTGAGCAGCTGAAATACGGCGAGAAACCTGACAGGCTCACACCGGAAGACTTAAAAGGAATTGTGTCATCGGTTGTTGCCGACTGGTGTACCGAGATTCGACGTGCGCTTGACTTCTTTTATTCAACTTACCCTGAAGACCAAATTAATCGCATCATCCTCAGCGGCGGCGGTGCCAACATCAGCGAATTCCGCCAACTACTGGCTACCGAGGCATCTGCTGAGGTCGAATCCATTAATCCGTTTCAAAACTTTCAGCTTGATGGGAAAAATTTTGACGACGCCTATATTAAACAGATTGGGCCCCAGGCAGCCATCAGCATGGGTCTGGCAATGAGAAAAGTGGACGACAAATGATAAGAATAAACCTGCTGCCGTTTCGAGCAGCTCGCCAAAAAGAGAACATCCGTCGCCAGGTCTCCATCTTTCTGCTTTCTCTGGCATGTTTGCTGATCATTTTGTTTTACTATAATTGGAGCCTAGGCCATAAGATTGACGATGTAAATGCCCAGATTAAACAAACCAAAACCGAGCTGGATAAATTCGACAAAATTATTAAAGAGATCGAATCGATTAAGAAGAAACTCAGCAATCTGAAGAAAAAAATGACCGTTATGCAAACCCTCGAAGCCAACCGCTTTGAACCCACCCGGTTGATGGATACATTGACCCAGGTAATTGTGCCCAAGCGCATGTGGTTCACCAGTTTGCATTCCAAGGATAACGGGGTCAGAATAACCGGCATTGCACTGGACAATAAAACCGTCGCGGATTTTATGGTCCGGCTGGAAAAATCCGGGCTCTTTAGTGACGTCAATTTAAATACGCTCAAACAGCATAAAATGGATAAGTCCAATTTTAAAAGCTTCCAGATCAGTTGTGTGAAGAAACCACCGGTCAAAACAAAAACCAAATAACACCCAGCGAAAGTTAAGGCGAAGAAATAATGGCAAACGGTCTTGCAAAATCAGTTGAACCTTTCTTTGAGAAAGTTGAGAAGCTATCCAAGGTCCAGAGGCTGGCCATATCGGCGGCTTTATTTGGCCTGATTGCCGGAGGATTCATCTACTTCTTATATTGGCCTAAATTAGAACAGATTAATCGATTAAATACTGATCTCGAAAAATTAGAAAAGAAACTTGAAACCGCAAAACGCAACGCCAAGGACTTAAAGAAACTCCAGGCCAAAATGCAAGAGGCCGAAGCACAATTCCAGATGGCAATGAAAAAACTGCCTGAAAAAGAAGAGATTCCTTCGCTGCTGTCCAGCATTTCCAGTTCCGGCCAGGAGGTCGGCCTTGAATTCTTGCTCTTTGAGCCAAAACCTGAAAAGAAAAAAGAATTTTATGCTGAAATCCCCGTTGCCATGAACATCAAGGGAGACTATCACAATCTGGCATTATTCTTCGATCAGGTCGCCCGTCTATCGCGTATCGTAAACATACAAAACATTCAGATTGCCAAGGCTAAGGGCACCGGTACCACCGGTACCAGGGAACTCAGTACCAAGTGTATGGCTGTCACCTATAAGTTCATAGAAGCTTCTGCTAGAAAAAGTAAAAAGAAAAGAAAAAAGAAAAAGAAATAAAGACAGGTTAACCAAGATCAACCAGCAAATGATAGGGAAGATAGCTTGAGATCATGCGATATTTGATCAGCACAATTTGTATTGCTCTGCTTTTGTGGGGATGTGACAATACCACTGCGGTTCCGGCAAAACCCAAAGTGGTTCGCAAAAAAATTGTCGCAGCAAAAGACAATACCGCCAAAGTCCGCACGAAAAAGACGGTTCGTACCGCCAAAACGGACCCAGACACCAAACAGCGGACCAAGACGGTTGTCGCAAAAGTCGATAAAACCCAGGCAAAGGCAAAGAATCAGCCGGCTGTTAAAAAGGATACCGACTCCCAACCACCGATCGCCAAGAAGGCAGAAACCAGGCCGGTTCCAAACAACCAGACCGTCCAGGTAAAGCAAAAAAAGCCTTCGATCAGCCCCAAATCGGAGATTACGAAAATAAATCAGGCAGCCAAAAATCAAAAACAACCGGATGGCGGCAAAACTGTGGCCGGCAAGAAATCGAAAGCCTCTAAACCGGATACCGCCTCAAATAGCCTGCCCGACGGTATCCCGCCGATGTATAATCCCACCGGCAAGATTGATCCCTTTGAGCCTCTAATCAGGGTGGCTGTCGCCAAAAGAACAAAGAAAAAAATCAAGCGGATTCCGCGGACGCCGCTGGAACGCATTGAGTTGAGTCAGCTGAAGCTGGTCGGAATTATCCTGGCCTCCAGTGGCAACCGCGCTCTGGTGGAAGAATCTTCCGGCAAAGGATATGTCATTAAAAAAGGTACATACATCGGTACCAATGGCGGTAAAATCGTCCAAATTCAAAAAGAAATAGTTTATGTCGAGGAAAAATTTGAAGACGTTTTCGGTAAGATTCAATCCCGTAAAAGAGAGCTCAAGCTTCCCAAACCCCCTGGAGAGTTTTAAGATGCTTCATTTAATTAGTAAATTAGCTAAACCCCT
The DNA here is from genome assembly GCA_902749685.1 of Olavius sp. associated proteobacterium Delta 1. GTDB lineage: Bacteria > Desulfobacterota > Desulfobacteria > Desulfobacterales > JAFDCJ01 > JAFDCJ01. The sequence continues at coordinate 26,344 of CACVKW010001292.1, forward strand.
TCGTTTAGGAGTCCTTTTATTAAGTATGGTCGCGCTGTTGGCTGCGTGTGCCTCCCAAAATGCGGCTAAAGGCAAATCCGCTGAGGCCAACAAGCTGATCACCGATATCATGACCAGCGAGGATGCCGCGTCCACCACGGTTACGGTAAAAGGCAACCAGGCGTTGACTTACACGGCGATCAAACAGGTATTCCCCCTGGGCGTTCTTTTTGACTTTCCTGAAACCTCCCTGGATAATATCAAAACCGCCTATTATCCACCGGAAAATGATTTCATCAGCTCTATCAGGGCAACCCAGATCGAGGAAGACGGGAAAACATCACGCATATTTATCGCTTTGAAGAAAGATCTTCCGTATAGCATCGAACCTGACGCGGCCGGGCTTAGCATTGTATTTCCGAAAGCCGGCAAGCTGGCCGCGGAAACGCCGCCCAAAGCTCCCCTGGTAGAAAAATCTGCACCTAAGCCAACGCCTGAACCGGTTATGGCCAAGACGCCGGCTCCCCCTGCAACCCGCATGACGTCGGTATCCGCCATGCCCCTCAAACAATATGTAGTCATTACAATCAAGGCTGATGGAACCATCACCAATTATAAGTCTTTTACCATCAGTGAAACTCCGCCCCGCATTGTTTATGACATTTATGACCTAAAAAGTCCTTTCAAAGGCGAGCAACGCATTGCGGTTAAATCGGATCAGGTACGAAAGATCCGCCACTTCGGTCACCCGGATAAGATCCGAATTGTCCTTGAAACCAACAAAAGCTATCTGTCAAAACATACAGCACGGCCGGTGGACAATGGGATGCTGATTTATGCGGGCCAGGCACCCCCGACGGTAAGCGAAGAAAAGCCCGGGGCAGCAGTCGAACCCCAGGCAGCAAAACCGCTGCAGGCATCCGCCATAGAGCCGGCAGGCGCCGAAATATCGCAACCGGCTAAATATGACAAACCGGCCTGGTTGAATCGCATCGACTTTACGAGTGAAGAAGCCGGCAAGTCGGCAATCATTGTCGGCACCACCCGTCCGGTTGAATACCGAATGATCAAAGTCGACAACAAAAGGTTACATCTCAAGCTGTTGGACACCAATCTGCCCGAATACCGCAAACGGGCGTTGATCACCACCCGCTTCCAGAGCGCAGTCGATCGCATTACGCCGACCTCCACGCCTGATTCTAAAGACACGGTTATTGATGTAGAACTGCGTGAAGGTGTGCCATATTTTGTCAAACAAACCGATGATGTCATCCGGCTAAACTTTTCGGCCTCCAAGATCCCGCCAAGGCCTTATGAAGATGCCAAACTGCCGGCCTGGAAAAAAGCACTGGCCGAGCCGCCAACCGAATCGGCGGCCCAAAAAGCAGCCGCGGAATCGGCCGAGTCTTCAACCGGGCCGCCTGCCCAAAAATCAGCCGCAGTTTCGGCCGAGTCTTCAACCGGGCCGCCTGCCCAAAAATCAGCCGCAGTTTCGACCGGACCTCAGGCAACAAATGCCCCTGCCACCGCTGTGGCCTCGCCATCCGACGACCAGGAGATAAAGCCACTTGTCGCCGATGTTGCGAAGAAGCCGGCCAAAAAGGAAATGTCGATAGCCGAGCGCTTAGATCTTGCCGCCCCAGCTGAAAAGAAATATATCGGAGAAAAAATTGCGCTGGATTTTTATGATACCGATATCAAAAACGTGTTTAGAATCATCAGAGAAATCAGCGGAAAAAATTTCGCCATCGATAAAAATGTCACCGGTAAAGTCACCTTAACCCTTGACAAACCGGTGCCCTGGGATCAGGTTCTCGAATTGGTGCTGAAAATGAATCAACTGGGGATGACGATGGAAGGCGACATTATTCGCATCGCGACCCTTAGCAGCCTGGCCCAGGAAGAAAAACTCAAACAGGCCCAGCTAAAAGCCACCCAACAGGCCGTAAAACAGAAAAAAGCCCTGGAACCGCTGGTCACCGCCTACCTTCCCGTCAGCTACTCCAATGCCCAAAGTGAGGTGCTGCCGCATATCCAGAGCGTGCTCAGCGAAGGCCGCGGCAAAGTCAGTGTTGATACCCGCAACAATCAACTGATCCTGACCGACACGGCGGAAAAAATCGAACAGATCCGCGAAATCGTGATGAGAATTGACCAGGTCACCCCCCAGGTGGTGATCGAGGCTAGAATTGTGGAAGCCAATACCAGCTTTACCAAAGACCTTGGTTTTGATTGGGGCACAGTCAGCGCCGGACCGTTCGATATCGGTGATTCGCAGCTGCTCCTAAGCGGTTTGGCCAACAATTTACCGCAGGCGATTCCAAGCGGGATCGTCGGTTTCGATTTTCAGAAACTGACCGGAACCCCTTTTTCGATAATTGATGCCAAACTGCTGGTCAGCGAGACCGAAGGCAAAACCAACATTATTTCAGCGCCGAAAGTCGTCACCCTGGACAACAAGAAGGCCAAAATAAAGCAGGGTCTGGAAGTACCCTACCAGGAGCGGGATTCATCGGGCAATTCAACCGTAAGATTTAAAAATGTCGATCTGCTGCTGGAAGTCACCCCCAACGTTACCCCGGACAACCGCATCGTCATGAAGATATTTGTCACCAAAAATGATGTGGCCGAACAAACACCGGATGGTCCGGCCCTGTCGACCAATGAGGCCGAAACCGAACTGCTGATTGAAAATGGTGATACCATCGTCATCGGCGGGATCGTTAAATCAACCATAACCTATGGTGAAAAGGGCATCCCCGGCTTACGAAAAATTGGCGTGCTGGGCTGGCTGTTTAAATCACAAGAAAAGACGGATTCTAAAAATGAATTGCTGATATTCATCACACCCCGCATCGTGCAGCTCAAGCAAAAAGACAGCAACCTGGAGGATATCTAACCCGCAAGCCACGTAGAAAGTGAGGCCTAAATTTAAAAAGTACGCTAAGCTGATGATAATTACCCAAAACTAAAAATGCGAATGATGGCGGATCATTCCACAGGTTCCGTCGTCATTCGCATTTTTTTGGCCAGCCGGTTGAGACATAGGGGGATTAGTGGACCCTACAACAAAGGCTTAATCCGTTTAGCCTCTTTTAGGGCCTTGTCTGCCAGCGGGCTATCCGGATCCATTTGGACTACCCGAATATATGACCCATAGGCCCTTCGATAATCACGGTTCAGCTTGTATGTTTCGGCCAGTTCGAAATGCAGACTTGCATTTCCCGGATGTTTTGCAACGGCCAATTCCAACTGTTTAAGCCCCTGCGAAGTCCTGCCGCTGGCAATGTAAGTTTTGGCCAGGCCATATAAAGCCCGGTCAAAATCCGGCAAGATATCCAGGGCCTTCTTGAAATATATCTCCGAAAGACTGTATTCTTTTTTGTGGTAGTAAGCAAATCCGAGATTGGAATAGGGAAATTGAGGCGTGGCATATAGCAAATTTGAGGTCACTATCTCATATTGTTCGATCGCCTTATCCCATTCTTTTTTTGCGGCATAGGCATTCCCCAGATTGTTGCGGGCCGGACCGTAATCGTCTTTGATCGCCAGCGATTTTTTTAAATGATAGATGGCCTTGTCCGTAGAACCCAGGTATAAGTAGGCAAGCCCCAGGTCGAATTGCAAAAAGTAATCATCCGGCGTCATGGCCTCAGCCTTTAGCAGTTCCCTTAAAGCGGCCGAGTACTTGCCTTCTCGCAGATAGGCTTCGCCAAGATTCCGGGATGCTTCCGCCTGCTCTTTTTGCTGCTCCAGATTTTCTTTGGAGGTACACGCCAGGAATACACTTAACAATAGAATACAGCTTGCTCCAACAAGCCAGAGCTTTTTCATTTTATTTTCCTCATAGTTGATGAGCTATCAATTGATTGTGACGCTGTTTAGACTGGTAACTTCGATTGTCCATACATACACAGCGTTTGGCATATTCCACCCTGGAAGTCAGTTTTATTAGCGGCGATTCACTGGGCCAAACCGCAACTTATTTTGACGCTGTGTATTTTTTAAGATTCAACCTGACGGCTATCTCTTCGGCTGTCCGGCTAACAAAACGCTCAAACGCCTCGCCCTTCAAAGGCTTGCCGGGAGCCGGCACGTGATCAAGGTCTGTCGGATGAACGTAAAGCGGCGCATTGATCAGGTCCTGCCTGGGAGAAATATTGTAGTCCGCAGGGAAATTCTGCTCAAAATACATTTCTTGAAACCCGGCAAATTTAAGGGCGTGGGCCGTGGAATCGAGCACCACAATATCCTGGTCGTCAATCACCCCCTGTGCCTTGGCTGCCAGCAGACCGGCCAGTGATTCTCCCCCGTGGGTACAGGCAATATGTCCGTTGCGATTGGCGGCGATCTCCCAATCCATAATATCCTGCTCACTGACCTCAACAAAAAAAGTCTTCTGACAGCCCGCCACCTCGTTATATCGTTGAACCAGATAAATAACCCGCGGCATCGAAACCGGGTTGCCGATCATGGCCGCCTGGGCCACGCTGGATTTGACCGTAACGGGAATAAATTTGCGCTTGGCGGTATCCGGTTCGAGGTAATAGCGGTAAACCGGGTTGGCATGCTTGGACTGAACCCCGACAATCTTCGGCAGGCAGTTGATAATGCCGGCGTCATAGAATTTTAAAAACCCGCTCATGACGGCGGTAATGTTACCGGCATTTCCGATGGGAACTACCAGCGCCGTGTGAGACAGGTCATATGCTAGATCCTGGGAAATTTCGTAGGAGTAAGATTCCTGACCCAGAATCCGCCAGGCATTTTTGGAGTTTAGCAGTGCAACATTGTAACTTTCCGAAAGCGCCTCAACAACTTTCATGCAATCATCAAAAACGCCGGGGATCTCAAACACCGCAGCACCGCTGCCCAGGGGTTGGGAAAGCTGCTGGGGGGTTACTTTCTTATGCGGCAGCAGCACGGCTGACTTGACCTGCGGTTTCAGATAGGAAGCATAAAGTGCGGCAGCGGCCGATGTATCGCCCGTCGATGCGCATATGGCCAAGACATCTGAAAGATATCCTTTTTGAACCATAAAATTAATATAGCTCAACGCGCTGGCCATTCCCCGGTCCTTGAAGGATGCGCTGGGATTTTGCCCATCGTTTTTAAAGTAAAACCGCACACCGACTTTTTCCTGCAATGCCTGATTGGCGGCTATGAGCGGGGTATGACCTTCCCCCAGGTAGATGACCGTGTCCAAAGGCAGAACGGGTCCGATGAATTCGTGGTAGCGGTAAATTCCTTTCAGCGCATCAATGTTCAGCATCTTGCGATAGTCAAAAATCTGCTGCCAGAGTGCTCCTGAAATATTCTTTAAGCGGGCAAAGTTTTGATCATATATCAGCAAAACCTGCTGGCACTCCGGGCAAATGTAAAGGAGTTTTTCGATACCGTATTCACTCCCGCAACCCAGGCAACGGTAACTCAGCCGTCCTGCATGCGAGGGCATCAGGTAGGGCCGGATTTCTTGGGGGAATTGTTCGGCTTTCACGGTGCTATTTTCTCCAATCCTGCCATGTACGGCCGCAGCCTCTCGGGTATGACAACTGAACCATCGGCCTGTTGAAAATTTTCGAGGATGGCGGCCACCGTGCGCCCGACCGCAAGCCCGGAGCCATTTAAGGTATGAACCAGCTGGGTGCCTTTTTGGCCTTTGCGTTTGAAACGAATGTTGGCCCGGCGTGCCTGGAAATCTTCAAAGTTACTGCACGATGATATCTCTCGATAAAGACCCTGGGCCGGCATCCATACTTCGATGTCATAAGTTTTAGCGGCCGAAAACCCCAAATCTCCCGTGCAAAGTTCAATCACCTGATAGGGTATCTCCAGCTTTTCTAGAATCGCTTCGGCATTGCTCAATAAACTTTCAAGTTCATCGTAAGAGGCCTCAGGCTGACAGAATTTGACCAGTTCAACCTTATTAAACTGATGCTGGCGGATTAACCCCCGGGTATCCTTGCCATAGGAACCGGCCTCCGAACGAAAGCACGGCGTATGGGCCGTGTAGCAAACCGGAAGGATACCCTCCTGCAGGATCTCTCCCTGATGAATATTGGTAACGGGAACTTCGGCGGTGGGTATCAAATAGTACTCCCAGCCCGACAGCTTAAAAAGGTCTTCTTCAAATTTTGGCAGCTGTCCGGTATGAGTCATGGTTTGCCGGTTAACGATAAAAGGCGGCAGCACCTCCTGATAGCCATGCTCAGCGGTGTGAGTATCGAGCATAAAATTGATCAGGGCGCGTTCCAAACGAGCGCCGGCACCGAAATAGAGTGGAAACCGTGCCCCGGCAATCTTCGATGCCCGCTCAAAGTCAAGTATACTAAGCCGTGTGCCAATTTCCCAGTGGGGTTGGGGATCAAAGGGAAATTGTGGTACTTCACCAACAGTTCTGATTACCGGGTTGTCAGTTTCATCGGCGCCATCCGGAACCGATGCGTGCGGGATGTTGGGTATTTCCAGAAGCATGTCAGCGAGGGTTGTCTGGTTTTCGGAAAGTTGTTGATCCAGTTCCTTAATCTTGGATGAGACGGCACGCATTTCGAGTACCAGCGTTTCGGCATTTTCGCCGGCCTTTTTCATTGCGGCAATCCGGTCGGATACCACGTTGCGCTGATGGCGCAGCGATTCAATCTCCTGCAAAAAAACACGACGTTCATCATCACATGTTTTAAACGTCTCAAGGTCGATCTGATAGCCCCGGGCATCCAATGCCTTCTTGACCGATGATAAATTTTGAATAACATACTTGATTTCTAACATATAAAACCTTATACTATTCAGTTTAAATGTGTCATAGTTTAAAATGAAGTTGCAAAATATGCCGCAAGTAACACGGACATGCCATTTAGTCAATGTTAATTGTACGTTGGCGGCTGTTGGAATCCGTGTCTAAACGATCAACCAAACTGCACTAGGGAGATATCGTATGGAGGAAATTGGTGCCGCAAAAATTCAGATTCGAGAAGACATTTCCCAAATGACTTCCGCACTGTCTGAAAATCAAATCGCTGAAAAAACCCGGGCTATTGAGGCCAGACTTTTTGAATTTGCGAATTTTCTGGAAGCAAAAATTGCCCTGCTGTACGTTAACGGCGACTATGAAGTTCAAACGGAAAAGATAATCAAACGATCATACGACTATAATAAAATTGTGGTCCTCCCGGCCTTTGACCCTGAAAAGTTTGAAATGAACCTGATGAAAGTCGACCGATTCGCGAAAGAACTGGTACCCGGTCCCCGGAAGGTATTAGAACCGGATGCAAATCGGTGTAAAACGGTACCCATGGAGCGCATCGACATCGCCATCATTCCGGGTCTGGCTTTTGATGAAAAAGGCGGACGAATTGGTTCGGGCAGAGGCTACTACGACCGGTTGATCCCCAAACTGGCGATCACCACCCGTAAAGTGGCCCTGACGTTCGAAGAGCAAATCGTTCCCCAGATTCCCATGGAATCCCATGACAAACATGTCGATATCATCATAACCGACCAACGGATTATCTATAAAATATGAAAATAGGTTGCGGGTGTCAGGTTTCAGCACCGTTTTCTAACCAACATATTATAGGATAAACGGCTTTGATATCACTTCCGGCCTGCCAACGCATACCCGCCACCCACCTTACGGGTTCAATATCTTTTCAAGTTTCTGCAGGTTCTCCAACTCACCGACCGCAATTACCGTATCATCGGGTATAATTGCGGCCTCGAATGAGGGATTGAACAGCATATTGCCGTCAGGCTTTTTAATGGCAATAATTATCAAATTGTAATTTTGCCGGATACCGGAATCCTTGAGCTTAACATTGACCAGTTTTGATGACTCACTGACGGGAATCTCCTCCATTTGTATATCTTTGCGCTGGTGCGCAAAGGCAAGATCCAGGAAGTTGGTGACCGTGGGACGGATAATATGGTGGGCCATACTGAGGGCGCCCATCTCGTAAGGTGATTCTACGGAGTCGGCACCGGCCGCCTGTAATTTGCTCTTTACCGCTTCCTTACTGGCCCGTGCGATAATGGTAAGCTCCGGGGCAAGCTGCCGGGCAGACAAAACCAAAAACACGTTGTCCGTGTCAGTGGCCAGAGCGGCAATCAGTCCTTTGGCCCGTTTGATACCGGCCTTGGTCAGGCTGGCTTCATCGGCCGCATCACCGGCCACGTATAAAATACCGTCCTCATCCATCAGCGGGATCAAGTCCGGACTTTTATCGATGGCCACCACGTCGAATGGTTTCCTTCTCAGATTGCGACAGATGACCCGTCCAATACGCCCATAACCACAAACAATGTAGTGGTTTTTTAATCGATTAATTTTCTGATCCAACCTTCTTCTCCCCAATATGATTCTCATTCGACCTTCAACCATAAACTGCACGACGGCTGCGGCCACATACAGCGTAAACCCCACACCGATGGCAACCAAAAGAATCGTAAATACGCGGCCGACATCACCGATCTGGTTGATTTCCCGATAACCCACCGTGGAAATGGTAATGACGGTCATATATAAAGCATCTAAAAACCTCCAGTCTTCAATAATCATGTAACCGGCCGTACCGACAATAAGGATACCTAGCGACAGTATAATCGAAACAATAAGATGTCTGGTTTTGTTCATATCAGCGCCCGCAAGGAGATAATCGCTATCTTTAATACCAGAATTTCGCTCGCATATAACCCTCAACGAAGTTAGAAGTAAATTTACCCGAATTGACTTGGCGCGATGATTGCTGCTTTAAAATTCAGGTATCTATTTTCTCTTTGATAAATCGACAACCTCGAATCTGCTATTATTCAGGATGGATTACTTAAGAATTATGTTAATATTTTATAAAAAAATCAAGTAGTTTTTAAAATCATCAGTATTTGCGAAGCTATCATCTTGACCTAGATCAAGTATCTTGATAAAAAAATATAGCAAACAACGATGGAAAACAAATCTTTCAAATATGAGCGCCAGCGCGAGGAGATGGTACGCAATCAAATTGAGGCACGGGGCATCAAGGATCCCGGTGTTCTGGCCGCATTTCGCAAAGTTCCCCGGCATCTGTTTGTCAGCGAAGCTTTAAGAGACCAGGCTTACGGTGACTACCCGCTGCCGATTGGAGAGCAGCAAACCATCTCGCAACCGTATATAGTTGCGGAAATGACCCAGGCCCTGGAACTCAATCAGGATGATCGGGTGCTAGAAATTGGTACCGGTTCCGGCTATCAGGCTGCTATCCTGGCCCAGATTGTGTATCGTGTTTATACCATCGAGCGCATTCGCTCTTTGCACATTCAGGCGCGCAATCTTTTTGACAAACTTCACTATCATAATATTGTAACGCGGTATGCCGATGGAACCAAAGGCTGGCGGAATGAAAGTCCCTTTAATGCGGTTATTGTGACGGCGGGTGCTCCCGCGGTTCCCGAGGCACTGGTCAACCAGTTGGTTACCGGAGGGCGCCTGGTGGTTCCGGTCGGCAATCAGCATACCCAGGAACTCATCAAGATCGATCGCAGTAAAAATAACTATCAGCAAACCAACCTCGGCGGATGCAGATTTGTTAAGCTGGTGGGAGAACATGGATGGAAGGAAGCGTGAATTGAGGACTTGAGGAATTGAAGATTGAAGATTGTAGATTGTAGTATGAAAGAAAAATTCATTGGTACATGGAAAGATGCATTTTTTGCAAGCCCGGGACCGGCATCTGTTAGAAAAGCGATGAACCTGGCACTAAAGGGTCTCTGCATGGGATCGGCGGATGTCATCCCGGGAGTATCCGGCGGAACGATTGCCCTCATAACCGGAATATATGAAGACCTGATCGGGGCTTTGCGCTCAATCGATACGAAGGTGGTTCAAAAGCTACTGGCCCTTGATGTCAAGGGCATTGTGGCAAAAGTCCATGTCCGTTTCCTGCTGGCTTTGTTCTCTGGAATATTTGTCGCAATTTTGAGTCTGGCGCGGTTGATGAATTATTTGCTTCACCATCATCCGGTTCCGACCTGGAGTCTATTTTTCGGCCTGATTGCCGCATCAACCGTCATGGTCGGCAAACATGTCAGCAATTGGTTCGGCACGGCCGGAATTAGTTTTGTGGCAGGAATCATTGCCGCTACAATGATTGTCAATCTGATTCCCATGCATACGCCCGAAGATCTGTGGTTCATATTTCTTTGCGGGTTTGTCGCCATCTGCGCGATGATCCTGCCGGGAATAAGCGGCGCTTTTATTTTATTGATTTTAGGAAAGTATGAATATGTCACCGGTGCGCTGAAAAATCCGTTCTTGCCGCAAAATTTGATTGTGATTCTGGTGTTTTGTATCGGGTGCGCAATCGGACTGTTAGGATTCTCCAGGGTGCTCAACTACCTGCTGCAAAAGTTTCACAATTTGACCCTGGCCTTCCTGACCGGCCTGATTGCCGGTTCAATGCAAAAAATCTGGCCCTGGAAGGAAGTCATTGAAACCCAGGTAATCCGGGGAAAGGCACACATAATCTGGGGCGGCCCGACACTGCCGCCTGCGGTCGATCAGGAGTTTTTTATTACCGCCGGTCTGGCGGTAGTGGGGTTTGTAGCGGTATTGCTGATTGAAAGGTTGTCAATAAGATGAACTAAAATTGCAAATTCCATCATTTTTTTTAGTGGCAGGACAGCTTAATTTTAAGTATTTGCTCAGTCCAGCCTTCAGTTTAAAATATCAATGGTATTTGTCTATGCCCAATGCATCTCAGGTTCTCTGGGCATACTTCTCTTTGATTTTCTTCTCCACTATTGGTGGAACCATGCCTTTAATATTGCCGCCAAACTGAGCAGCTTCCTTGATAATCGAGGAACTCGTATAAATCCACCGCAGGCCGGTCATTAGAAAGACCGTTTGAACTTCTCGATTAAGTCGACGATTCATCAGCGCCATTTGAAATTCATACTCAAAATCCGACATAGCGCGCAGCCCACGCAGGATTCCCTGGGCCTTGCGCTGAGCTGCAAAATCAACCGTGAGACCATCAAATGTATCAATTTTTACATTTGAAAATTCCTTTATACTATCCTCCAGCATTTCTATGCGCTGTTCCAGAGTAAAAAGAAAATTTTTCTTAGGGTTGGTCAAAATGGCAAGAATTATTTTATCGAACAGTTTCAATCCTCTTTCAAGAATATCCAGATGCCCATTGGTTACGGGATCAAAAGAACCGGGATAAATAGCAATTCTTTCCATGTTTTCATTCCCTTTCTATAGAAAATTGACTAATAACAATTGCTGATTGACAATTTGTGGAAGTCGCTGCGCGCTGTCTTTAATTTAACGGGGTGTTTTAACATGGATAGAATTCCTTAAATATTCAATCCTCAATAGGAAATTTTCAATCGGTTTAAACCTGCCCCTCATACCACATAATCTAAAATCGTAACAAGGGTTTTTCCGTATTTGCGTTGATCTGCAATTTCAAATGGCAGCTGCCCCGCTAAAGCCGGCTCCCGCTCAGAATGCTCAACGATAACCCGTGTGCCGCTTACCAGGGATTGACTGATGTGAAGATTTCGCAGGGTGGGCTCGATCATATTCTTCAGGTAAGGTGGATCCATGAATACCAGATTAAAGGCTATACTTAGTGAATGCAGACAATTTAAATTTTTGATCAAGTCCCATCGAATAATTTTTGTTTGCCGCTCGAGGAAGAGACTTTCTATGTTCGCTTGCAGCACGGAAATGGAATCTGTGTCAATATCAATAAAAACCGCTGCATCAGCCTTGCGGCTCAGTGCCTCGATACCAAAAGCGCCGGTTCCGGCAAACAAATCCAGCACCCGGGAGCCAGGAATTTGAGAAGCAAGAATGTTAAAAATCGCTTCACGAGTACGATTGGCAGTCGGTCTGGTTTTTGTGCCGGGCACTGAGCGGAGTTTTCGGCCTTTTAGGTCTCCCGCTATAATTCGTAATGCCATATTAGAGTTTAAAGCTCTTAAGCTTCTTGTGCAAAAAGCTGCGCCCGACTCCGATGGCTTCAGCTGTTTTGGTAACATTGTTGCTATACTGGAAAAGCTTTCGATTGATATATTCTTTTTCAAAAGCCAATTTGGCCTCTTTGAGGTTATCGAATTCAAGAAACTTCGGTTCAGCGTACTCCGGTAATAAACTAACATTCTGGTTATAGGCATCCGGAATGTCTTTGCCGTCAATTGCCTCGTCCTCCACCATTATTGCCAGGCGCTCTACCAGGTTTTTCAGCTCCCTGACATTTCCCGGCCAGGGATATTTACCCAGTATGGTAAGTGCTTCAGCGGTAATTTTCTTTCTTTTGCTGCGATTTTGAACCGCAAATTCTTTTAAAAAGGCTTCCACCAGCACGGGTATATCTGCAATCCGCTGCCTTAGCGGCGGCACTTCGATCGGCAAGACATTCAGCCGATAGAATAGGTCTTCGCGAAAACTGCCGTTTGCAATTTCCGCTTCAAGGTTTTTATTGCTGGCCGCAATAACCCTTACATCCACGCTGATGGTTCGGCTGCCACCGACACGCTGGATTTTTTGTTCATGAAGCACCCGTAAAATCTTGGACTGGGTTTTTAGGCTCATATCCCCGATTTCATCGAGGAAGATTGTTCCCTGGTTGGCCAGTTCAAATTTGCCTATTTTTTTGGTAGTGGCGCCGGGCAATGTCCCTTTTTCGTGACCGAAAAGTTCGCTTTCGATCAGGTCTTCGGGAATTGCCGCACAGCTGACATCGATTAACGGATGTTCGGCCCGCGGACTCAAATGGTGGATCATCCGGGCCACCAGCTCTTTGCCGGTGCCATTTTCACCGTTGATCAAAATCCAGGTGTCTGTAGGAGCAGCCTTTGCAATATTCAATTTCAACTCCATCGTCTTGGGACTGTCCCCGTTGATAGAGTTTTTCTCTATTGTTTTCTTGCGCAGGTATTTGTTTTCTTCTTCAAGACGCCTGAAATTCAGCGCATTGTTAATGGCCACAATTACCTTGTCGATTGAAAGCGGTTTTTCAATGAGATCATATGCCCCGAGTTTCGTCGCTTTAACGGCAGTTTCTATCGTCCCATGCCCGGTTATAATGATGACCTGAATATTCGGATTTTCTTTTTTGATCTCTTTCAGAGTTTCGATTCCGTCAATGCCCGGCATCCATATATCAAGCAAAACCAGATCAGGGGATTCTGCTTCAATGATCTTCAGGGCCTCGTAACCGTTTACAGCCGTAGTGACCCCAAAGCCTTCATCGGAAAGCAGCCCGCCCAAGCTCTGCAAAATAGATGGTTCATCATCAACAATTAAAAGAGATGGAAACATATGGTGTTGCTCCTTACAGTATTGATATCTTGATTACACCGCATATAATTTGACTTATGAATTTCCTAACCGGTATGTCTGGAGCAGAGCGCCTGGTGCATAGGGTCGCCGGTTGCAGCCTCAACGCGATGCCCTTTCGCTTTGCTCCATGCGCTCTGCCCTTTGCCCTATGCCCGCTCAGGCCGGCAACTCGATGACAAATTTTGCGCCCCTGGGAACATTATCCTGAACGCTGATAAAGCCGTGGTGATCGGCAATAATCGTGCTGACAATCGTCAGTCCCAGACCCATGCCGGTCTTTTTAGTTGAAAAATTGGGTTCAAACAAACGCGTTTTATTCTGGTTATTAATCCCGGGACCATCGTCGGCCACTTCTATCCGTGTTCGCTTTAAAATTGAATCATAGGTGACGGCAAAAGAAATGCTGCCTTCTTTCTTAATGGCACCGATCGCATTGTCAATCAGATTTATGAGCGCTTGTTTTATTTGTTGACGGTCCAGATTAAGATGCGGAATGTCGCCGGTATTGTTGACCTCAAATTTAATATTCGGATGCCCTTCCCGATATAACGCTATGGTTTCGTCAATAATGGGCAGGATAGCACAGGGCTTGGGGTTGGCGCTTGGAAAGCGGGCAAATGACGAAAACTCATTCACCAGGTTGCGGATCAAATCCACATGATCAATGATGGTCTGGGTGCACTCGTCAAATACCGGTTCGTTAAGGCCTTTTGAATATTTCCGTTTCAGGCGTTGGGCCGATAGCGTTATTGGGGTTAGCGGGTTCTTTACTTCATGCGCAATCCGGCGCGCAACCTCACGCCAGGCCGCCATGCGCTGGCCTTTTTCCATTTCCGTTAAGTCGTCAAAAACCATCACAATTCCCATATGTTGCCCGGTATCATCCTTTAAAACACTGACCGTTACTAAAAAGCTGCGTGGTCTTCCCTGGACGATCAGTTTTAGCGGAACCTCGATCGTAGTGTTTCTGGCAAAGGCGAGATTGGTCATAATATCATCGGCAAGATCTTGATTCTGGACTTTTAGCAACGTATTGAAGCTTTTGTACAGCACCTGCTCTGAGTTGACACCCAGCATCTTCTCAGCCGATTTATTGATGGTGGAAACCATCCCGTTGGCGTCCAGTGTCACCACGCCGGCCGAGACGCTTTTTAAAACAAATTCTATGTAATGGCGTTTTTCTTCGATTTCGATATTTTGTTCTTTGAGCATGCGTGCGGACAGTTCCAGCTGCTCCCTGCCGGTTCTGAGATCTCTGGTCATTTGATTAAACGAGTTAACCAGACTGCCAATTTCATCATCCGCAACGGAAGCGATGGTAAAACCCAACTCCCCCTCTGCAACCCTGCGGGTGCCTTCAGCCAGTTCCTTGATGGGAATGCTGATGGTTTTTGCCAGGTAAAAACCAAACCAGATTGCACAAAACAAAACCAGCAAGGCGACGATCGAGAGCGAGATGTAATAAGTAATCTGAATGGGTTTTTTATACAGCTTAATCTGCTGGTATTCTTCAAAACCCCGGGATATGGATGCTAGATTTTCATACAACTCCGGTGGTATCAGGATTGTCAGCACCACGTACCCCGACGCTTCAGCGGCTTTTACCCCGAAAGGAATCGTACCGATAGTTTTGATCAGCTCACCGGTTGGGATCTCCTGCGTGATGGTCCAAACCCCGCCGCCGGGTAAATCATTCCGGAGGTTTTCAGCGGAAACGATACCAAAATAATCATTCGCCAGTTCTGAAACCAGGGCAACCGTAATTCGTTGGGTGTTGGCGCCATAAACTTCCACAGCGTCAAGATTAAATTCCCGCTGAACCACCTGGACATATTTGGTCAGCGCATTTTGTTTTTCCGGGCGCAGCAGTTTCCTGGTCTGTACCTGGTAGGATATTCTTTCTAGGAAAAATTGATTGTTGGCGGCCACCCTGTCATACAACCTGCCGCCAACCCGCAGAGAGTTTTCCAGCGCCTGCTCGACGGGCACGTTAAACCAGAACTCAAGGCTGGTGGTGATAAAATTGATGGAAAAGAAAAATAATACGACGGTTGGCACGATGGTCAGCACAATGAAGGCCACCACCAGTCGGGTTCGAAGTTTGGCGCCCATTACCTTGCGCCGACGGTCATAAAGTAATTTTACCAAATTCCTGAAAACCAGAAATATCAACAGGATCAGAAGCAGCAGGTTGATATTGATCAGGATAAACATCAAAATGGTATTGGAGACCGGTATATCGGCACCAAACCGGATGGTCCGGGTTTCAACAAAGGTCAGCAGGGCCACCACAATTAAGATGACAATGATAAGAATACCTTCGCGCCTGCGGCGTTTGCTGTCGGCATCTCTATGCGGATTTTTATTTCTTTTAAAAAAAGTGCTGAACATCATTTTTGTGGTGGGACCAGAGCTTTTAATTAGTAGATGAAATCAACGGTGTACCAGTCGGTTTCGATATCCCATAACGAGACAAAAAACAAAACATAGTGCAGATAAAAAGGAAGGGTTTGCTTGCTCACCTCGGCTTTAGTTCTTAGTTGATATTGCTGTCCCTTTGCCAGCTGACCTAATGGAATGATTTTTAAGCTATTAACTTCAGTCATCCACTTCTGAGCTTCACGAAACGATTTTGTAATTTCGGGCTCATTATTTCTCCATGATCGTCTGACGATGAACTCTTTCTTCAAATTGTCATATTTAATGGTGTGCGTGACGGCAATATCGGCGATCCCCCGGTCAACCCACATGTTGCGGACGCTATTAAGTTTTGTCAGAAAAAAAAATGTTGCCGGCACACCACTGAGAATGGCCTTTTTTAATTTGTCACTGAAAGCCCCCTCCAGATTCAGGTACAAAAGCAGATCGTCACGGGTATTGGAAACAGTAATATTGGTCAGCCTTGCCTCCTGCGCAAACACAGCCCCATGGCCAATTAAAATATAAGCAAGTAATAGAGCACATGTTATCTGCTTCCTTAATGAAAATGGCATATAAATACGCTACAGATTACGAAATAAAAATTTAGGCGGATTTTGCGGCAATTACAAACACCACTGAGAAATCACCAGCGGCACTTAAATGGCGGCACAAAATAAGCCGGTTGGAATGGTATTAACAAATCAAGTAAAGAATCCTGGCCCAGAGGGCCAGGCTTTCAGTATTGGATTTTGTCTATTGGCAGATTTTAGCAATCAAACACGGCGCCTTTTACAGCTACTTAACCTTTTAATTAATATCCGAAACTAATTTAAATTGCAAGGGATTTTGCCGTCCCGGAGGGGAGGTCGGCAGGCTCGTCCAGAGTCAGGGTCTGCCACGAGACCTTATTATTAAAGAAGTTTTCAAGGAAGGCATGGTTGAAGGCATGGCCCGATTTGCTGGTAACGATATGCGCTAAAATCGGCATGCCGAGCAGCGAGAAATCGCCGATGCAGTCCAGTAGCTTATGGCGTACAAACTCATCCTGATATCGCAAGCCATTTTCGTTTAAGATGTCATTCTCATCGATCACCACGGCGTTGTCCAGTGACCCACCTCGAGCAAGGCCATAGCGCTTCATATATTCCACCTCGTGCAGAAAACCAAATGTTCTGGCGCTGGAAATTTCATGTTCGAAAATATGGTCCTCGACTTCTATCGAACAGGATTGTTTCTGGATCAGGGGATGTGCAAATTCAATATTGCAGGTAATTTTGAATGTGGTATCCGGATAGGCACCGACAAACTTCCCATCCTGCTCCAACTCGATGGGCTCTTTTAACACAAAAAAATGCCGTGGGGCCGCCTGCTCCTGAATGCCGGCTTCCATGATCATGCGGGTAAACGGTCCGGCACTGCCGTCCATTACCGGCACTTCGTAGGAATTGAGTTCGACGACAACGTTATCGATGGACAATCCGGCTAAACAGGCCATCAGGTGCTCAATGGTGGACACAATCACGCCATCGGAGCCGATGACCGTTGCAAGGCTGGTGTCCACCACACAATTAAACCGGGCCGGAATGGTGGGATTGTCAGGCAGGTCTGTGCGAACAAATTTAATCCCGTGATTGATGGGAGCCGGTTTGAGAGTCAGGTGGACTTTTTTTCCAGAATGCAGTCCGATCCCTGAGAAACTAACATTTTTGCCAAGGGTTCTTTGGAATATAGGTATAGCCATATATATTAACAAGGATGGCAAGCATCCTATCAAGCAGTCAATTTAGTAGTCTGTCTTATAACACACGTTGACACAGCCGTCAATCCGTTTTAACTATTGGAAATAATATGACAAATATATCCAGTTGTCAACACGATAATTGATATCACCCCGGGCAGGGACGCATGCATTGACCCTGGCAGTATCGCCCGCATCCCGCTGCCACATCGAACAAAAAGATTGTTCAGCCAACATCGATTTGCTATAGGTTGCACCTGTCGCCCCCATCGGCAACATATTCCTTTGTCTGGTTTTTGATATTTCAATTATAATCTTAATTGTTATTTCTTTGCATTTTATGATCCGAAATGGCGGATTTTATCACGAGAACACGAAAGTTGGAAAACACCAAAATTTTCTTGGCATTTTTTCGGGTTATCGCCTCATGCGGTTCCGGGTTATGAAAAATAAAACGATAGAATTCCATAAATATTCAATCTTCAATCTACATTATTCAATTTTTTTGGGGGGGTGAGAAAGTTGCTTGCCAAAGTTCTCAGCAGCGCGGTGCTCGGCATAGACGCCTATCGGGTGGAAGTGGAAGTCGATATCAACTCCGGCCTTCCGACGTTT
Source organism: Olavius sp. associated proteobacterium Delta 1 (assembly GCA_902749685.1). Taxonomy (GTDB): domain Bacteria; phylum Desulfobacterota; class Desulfobacteria; order Desulfobacterales; family JAFDCJ01; genus JAFDCJ01. The sequence continues at coordinate 44,424 of CACVKW010001292.1, forward strand.
ACCACGGTCGGGCTGCCGGAGACCTCGGTCAAAGAAAGCAAGGAGCGGGTTAAATCTGCCATCAGCAATTCCGGCTATCGGTTTCCGGACGATCGCATAACGGTCAATTTGGCCCCGGCGGACATCAAAAAGGAAGGAACCGGCTTTGATCTGCCGATTGCGCTGGGCATCCTGGCGGCGACCGGGATCATTCCCCAAAAAAAAATTTCCCAATACCTGATTCTGGGAGAACTTTCACTAGACGGACGCGTCAAAGCGGTTCGCGGATCTCTGCCAATGGCGCTGGCCGCCAAAGAAGCCGGCTATAAGGCGATCATGGTCCCCTACGACAACGGTCGTGAGGCGTCGGTGGTTAGTGACATTGATGTGCTGCCGGTGCAAACGCTTTCCCAGGTGGTTTCCTACTTAAGAGGTTTCTCCGAATTAGAGCCGCAACGCACAGACATCTCCGCCATATTTGAAAAAAACGGCCGTTTCGAGTCGGATTACGCCGAGGTCATGGGGCAGGAACATGTCAAACGGGCGCTGGAAATCGCGGCCGCCGGCGGCCATAATTTAATTATGATCGGCCCGCCCGGCTCCGGTAAAACAATGCTGGCCAAGCGCTTGCCGACGATTCTACCGCCGATTACATTTCAGGAGGCCATCGAAACATCCAAGATTTTCAGCGTGGTGGGAATGATGGAAAAGGATCAGGCCCTGATAACCAGGCGGCCCTTTCGATCACCCCACCACACGATCTCCGATGCCGGGCTCATCGGCGGGGGACACATCCCCCGGCCCGGTGAGGTCAGCTTGGCCCACCACGGCGTACTTTTTTTAGATGAGCTGCCCGAGTTTAAAAAACATGTCCTGGAAGTATTGCGCCAGCCCCTGGAAGATTTAAAAGTAACCATATCCCGTGCCGCAACCACCCTGACTTATCCGGCAAGCTTTATGCTGGTAGCCGCCATGAATCCCTGCCCCTGCGGGTATTTCGCGGATCCCAAACATGCCTGCCGCTGTACATACCAGCAGATCCACCGCTACCGGTCCAAAATTTCCGGCCCGCTGTTAGACCGCATCGACATCCATGTCGAAGTGCCGGCCGTGCCCTACAAAGACCTGATGCAAGAATCATACGCCGAGCCCTCAAAAGATATCTGCCGGCGGGTGTCCGGCGCCCGCGACATACAATCCCAACGCTTTGCCCGCAGCAAAATCTTCTGCAACGCTAAAATGAGCAGCCGCCACATCAAAACCCACTGCAACATCGGCGACACCTCGCGCCGCCTGCTGGAGTCGGCCATCGATAAGCTGGGCCTTTCAGCCCGTGCCTTTAACCGCGTATTGAAGATCGCCCGCACGATAGCGGATCTGGAAGGCAACCAGGATATCCAGCTCGATCACATCTCGGAGGCCATTCAGTACCGCAATCTGGATCGGGGCCGTCAGTTTAAGTAAAAAACCCTGGCATAAATTGCGGCCCGCAGGGCCCACAGCCTGGGGCAAGGACCAGGCTTTGATTTCACCCCGCAAGGGTGGTGTTTGCCGATAGTTAGATCGGTTGTCATGGTTTACTGGCTACCCCAAAACATCGCCGCCTGTTGGTAACCTGGACCTAACGGTGCATAGTTTTGACAACCGATATAACCAATGGAACAATGGAAAGGAGGAAAAACGTTTTTTCAAACAGGTTTATCGAACGCCGTACCCAGGCGTAACGTCATTTTCCGGAAGATCGAAGACGGAAATTTTTTTGCCATCTCAATCAGCTTGCCCCTGTTCATACCTTCCAGCTCCAGTTCATCCGGAACCGGAAGATTACCCCGGTAATATAATGTATCAACCAGGGCTTTTTCCGGTGTCGCCATATAAAAACCCTTGTGCGTCTCATATCCGAAAAACAGTTTGGGCGAAATCTTGGAGAATTCAATGGTGCTGCCCTGGTATTCGATTTCTCGACTTTTGCCCACCGCAGAACTTAATGTTGCTGCGGTGCAAACAAAAGGGGCTTGCAGGGTAATGCCATGGTAGTTCAGAGCCCATTCGCAGGTAACATAGGCCGGAGGCCGCAGAAAACATGCAATTTCTTCTACCCCGGGAAACCCGTATAAAAATGAGTTGATATAGTTTCCGCGATTGATCCGGTGAATCAGGCCTTTTTTCGATGCACGGGTGAGGAACACGCCAGTGTGCGGCGCAATCTTCTCCGCATCTTGTTTGCGAAAGAGATTGGGGAGGAGTTTTAAACGCTTAAGTGTCGATTTTTCTTCAAACATTGTTTAAATAATCCCGCAGGCCCTGATCCAAAAGTCCTGCGATGACTTGCTTCACTGTTTGAATAAAATGCTGATATTTGTTCTGCCGGTATTGGGTCATAATACTGCCAGGCAAAAAACGCGGCAAGTCTGCTTCCAGAGATTCTACAATTTCTGAAACGGAAGCATTATCCTGAAAATAGTCAGGGCCTCTGGATGGGATAAAAGCTGTTTTATACATTGACAGTTTTTTTTGTGTAATTGTCCAATCGGGTAATATTTTCAGTTGATTTACGATCCACCAGATATCATAAATGTCTCTGCCCTTTATATACCGTCTTTCATACAAGGCCCTTATTTTATCCGAAAGAATTTCCTGCGGAGTCTCGGTCAGAATAATGCTGCTGGTATAGGGCAAAATTAATTCGCTTTTGGCAATTAATCCGGCAACGGATGGTAATTCTCTTAATATATGGCTTTTAAAATCCGGTGTAATCCCGGTCCGCAACGCTTCAAACTCCATTTTAACGGCAATTCTCTCACGCTGTGCTTGCGGCCGGTAGATATAGAAAATTTTAAATGCGTGCTCCCGGCTGCCTTTAATTTGCCATTCGATTTGCCCCGCTCCAAATTGTACCAGACAGGCATTGGCAATCTTTTTATCGGCCTCGCTAAGAATGGTTTCAATTTTCCGTTTCGGCTGCAAGGTTACAAAATCGAGATCCTCTGAGAATCGCATGCCCCCGTAAACCCATCGCAACGCCGTACCGCCTTGAAAAATAATTTTTTCGGATCCTGAAAGCGAGTAAAGATTATCCAGGAGCAAAAGTTGAAGTATCTCAGATTGCCGAACTCGTTTCTCTCTAAACGTACGCATTTACCTTAACCTGTTTTAGTCGGTCCTTCAGTTATACCGGCATCGTAAATAAAAACGGCGGCATTTAGCTTATGTTACAATAATAAACAATATTGTATATTATTGTCAACGGTATTGCAAATTTCATATCCAAGCCGGCCACGTCTCCGAAACAATCCAGGACTGAAATTACCCCGGATGAAACCCGTCTGATAATCTCAAGGTTTGAAGCACACGAAACAAGTGGAATATATTATCGACCTCAATTAGATTGGTCTGCAATTTTTTCACATGCCATTGATTTGTCAAAAATGCACTCGGCAGAAATTGAATCGAGATCATTGGACATCCTTCACGTTGCTTCAGCTTTATCAATGAACGCCGATCGGTTTCTGACGTTGGATGACAGGCAAACCAGACTGGCCGCTCGCGCCGGATTGAAAATTGAAACGATTGAGAAATGATTGAACCCGGCTCAAGGCGGCATTCTATGCCTCCCTTTCTTTGTTCTGTTCCATTGGAGCATCACGAGTTAATCAACTCAGTCAACAACGTCCCCGAGTTTCTAGCTTGTTCTGTTCCATTGGAGCATCACGAGTTAATCAACTCAGTCAACAACGTCCCCGAGTTTCTAGTTCGAAGAACGAAGACGGAAACCTACCTTTAAAAAAATCCAGCTGCGGGCAAATCCGCCGGAGGCGGACCGAAATTGTCTAAATATTCAACGCCAGCTCAAAAAATCGATATTGACAACAAAGCCCACTTACGTTACCAGGTTGGGCATGGGTGCCGTTTAATTGATGCTTCTATATGTGGGGCCGCAGCCGAATCGGATGCACAATTCAGCATTTTCCTTTGATACGCTCTGAAAAAGCAATACCTTATCTTTTATCTTTCGAGGAACGGCATCGGGCCATGTCCTGGATGCAACGACGCAAGCGCCTATTCAATATCGATATTGAAACCTGCGAGAATTGTGGCGGCCAAGTCAAAGTCACCGCTCTTGCACGTCCTGCGCACACGGCATACTTGTTTCCGCAGGAACGAGCACCGCCTGCGTGATTGTTCGACCGAGGGTCGGCCCCCGCCTCCCGTCCGAAGTACGTCGACACTGCGCAGTTGGTGGGGTCTTGCTCGTGCGATGAGCCACCAGGCGGCGACATTGCACCAAAATTGAACACAATCGGATCGATTTCGGAGAGGAGTACGCACTTCAAGCGCGGCAGTTCGCCCGAATGCACGCCCAATAGTTGCTTTGCTTGAGCAAATAGGGCGTTTATAATTCCTATACTCAGCGACTAAAAGAAGGGTTAACAGGTTGTATTGGTTGCGGGTGTCATTCTTTTGATCAGTGTCACATGGCTAATCCGGAAGACAAGGTTGGACGTAAAGGTCCTGGGCCGCGTTACTGGCTGTAAATAAAAAAATGACTTGGCTGACGAATACGCACATTTTGTCACTGGATATAATGCCGATACCCTTATCGATGATAGAAATTCTTTCTCCGCCATATGGTTTTGTATTATATTTGAAGGTGACACAGTGAACCAACAAGCAGGTATAGGGAGATTGTCCGCATGCATACATCCATTAGTACATTTTCATCATCTGACGAAATAATCGAAAACTATTTATACGCAGAATCAGCCCCGATCAGGGCGAATGTTGATAACGCTTTTGTTGCTGTAAGAAATAATCAAAAGGAGGTAACTGAATTACTTTCAGTAAGTCCTGATAATAAGTTAATTAACTTTTATAGGGATCCGCATTCCAAATCAGGGTGGAATCATACCGAAGTTACAATAAATGCATATTCGGGTCAGGAAATTCAAAAAATTGTTGCTTTTTTTGAAGCTGATTGTCTGTATGTATTTGTGCATTATCCTGGGAAAGATGATTCGTACAATATTGTGCCAATGAAAAGAACGGCTGGTCAGTGGTCTGAACTTGTTTTTTCTGGTGATCTTGGTAACGCGTTGCTAAATACCTTTCAGACGGATATTTTCTATGATTGGACGGCGTGTAAAAACTACCTTTATGGTGTTTCACATAACTATGATATCCCTACCTTTTTTGTTATTGCGCTTGAGGGTGGCGAGTTTAAAATTGAATGCCGCAAAGCGTTGGAGCAAAATCCAGCACCTACGGTACGATTACTTTACGGCGTTAATGGGGAGAGTTTAACGGTTGCCGAATTTCTTGAGGAAGAGATCAGTTTCCAGGCTGGAGAATTTGTTGATGGAAGTTTTAAACCGTCTGGTAAGGCTTGGACATATTCTTTAGTAAAAGAAACGTTAAACGCAAGCAATGTCTTGGCTTTTCCCTCGGAATCAAACTTAGATTGTTTCTTTTTGCATACAAAAGAAAATTCTTTGTATGTGATAAAAAATTATTCATCACAAACACCACAGAGCCATCCTTTGATTGGTAGTGATGGAGGTCCGCAAGGAGTAACTGCATTGACGACTGGCCTTGCTTGCAATGGGCTTGCCGTTGTGTTTGCAATTGAGGCCGTTGCTGGAAATTTGTGGTTATTGCGTCAAACGGGATGGGAAGTTGATAAGCAGCCAATTTTTGCAAATTGGGTTAACTTAGGTAATCAAGTTAGTGTTGTCGCGACACCGGAAAAAATGGGAGTAGGGCCAGAAGTTTTTCATGTTGAAGTGGGTAGCCGCACTGTAAATCACTTGGATCAGAATCCTGATTCAACAGTTTGGTACCCTAAAACTTTAGCTTCGCCGACACCACCAACGCAAGTGCCTAAGAAGGCCGTTACATACGATTTAGTATTAACGCTCGAAGTCGAGCATGGACGGCCATTACCAAAACAGATAGTGCAGATGGATCTTGATCGCTCTTCTATTGTGGACGTGAATGGGTTGGCTTATCACATAGAAGCAGGTAAGCCCGTCGATATAGAGTCTGATGCTATCGGTAATCTAAATATTACATTTGAAGCCACAGAGCTGACTGCGCCGCTAGTAAAGCTTAGTTATATAGATGACGCAGGAAATCATTGCCATTCGGAATATCGTGCTGATGGCAATGCGCACGCTCGTTTGGCAAATCAGGATCCTAAAAGCCCTATGAATGCTCAAACATTGAAGGACTTAAAAATCATTCCTAACAAAGTACCAGACAGCAAGGCAGATAAGATTGCTAGTGCTGTGACGACGTTGGGAGGTTTGATGGCGCAGCATAAATCATCTGGTAATCAACCTCAGTCCTGGCATTTTGATTTTTCTCAAAAAGACATCGGTATTGATACCTATGAAGGTCAGCGGGTTTTCGATTTTATAGTGCCGGCGCATGAGTTATCTGTAATAGATGGCGGTAATATTTTTGGCGATCTTTTGCATTACCTGGACAAGGATCTTAAAGATCTTGAGAAAATAGCAACGGCTGTTGTTGATGATGTTGTTCATATTGTTTTACATGTCAAAGGGGAGATAAAGAAATTTGCACTTAAGTCTGTTGACAAGATCGGTGCTTTCTTGAAGCTGGTACTTAAAAAAATCGTTGAAGGATTTAAAGAGGTTATTGATGTTATTGAGGCGATTATTAATTGGTTAAAGCGCTTGTTTGATTGGCAAAATATTTTAAATACTCAGCAGGTAATCAAACATTTCTTTAATGGTTTTTTAGATTTAGCGCAGAGCAAGGAAAAGTATATACAGAGGCAAGTTTCTCAGGGTGTTTCATGGCTGGATAGTGATTTTAAGACGTTGTTGATGAACACCAAAAAATTTCTTGGTGATACAGGCTCTTTTTCAAATAGCATGCAAACAAAGAAAGGCGTGGTCGATGTTAAAGAACAAAAGAAACAGGCTACTGCGCATGTGTGTAGGCAAAACTATGTTCTTAGGCATGTTAATGCTCATATTAAGAACAAATCGATGGTAAAGCAGGGCGGTGGGATTTTTTCTAGTGTTGAAGCGGAACTAAAAAAGATCATTAGTCAGCCATCATGGAAAAAAGCATTGCTGCAATCGCAAGAATATTTTACATCATTGCTGTCCAAAATAAATTGAAAATCAAATACTGCCTTTAATAATAACAGGCAGTTATAAACGCGAAATTGGTGATTTCGAAATCAGGTTAT
>CACVKW010001293.1 GCA_902749685.1 Olavius sp. associated proteobacterium Delta 1
AAAATACGGTGTCTGTGCACCAACTTATTATCCGACTTAAACTTGGCGGGAGGAAGAAACTCAGGCACGGGCTCGAAGCCCAAGGCGGAAACCTCCTCTCCCAACAAAGCTAATGGTTTTACCGAATAAAGAAAGCGTTCATTTTTTTCACCCTCAAGGGACTGGCTTCATAATACACACCTCCGTACGTTATTGAAAATTAAGCATTTGTTGTTTTGAATTTTGTGAACGCGGACGTTTTGGCAGTTTAGATCGA
>CACVKW010001294.1 GCA_902749685.1 Olavius sp. associated proteobacterium Delta 1
ACCGCCGAACGTCTTTGCTGTGGGGCGCGGGGCAGTTCGTTCGTCCCAACCAGCAAATGGTTATGCCTAGAAAACTATTAAAACATTCCCAAATACTATCATTGCTGTCCAAAATAATTTGAAAATCAAATACTGCCTTTAATAAAAACAGGCAGTTATAAACGGGAAATTAGTGATTTAGAAATCAGGTTGTA
>CACVKW010001295.1 GCA_902749685.1 Olavius sp. associated proteobacterium Delta 1
AAACTCTATTCACCTCCGCTACCGCTACCGCTCAGGCGGCCTTGTACAATGGCCGCTATCACTGATGCCAATGAAGACCGTTGGATTCTTCTACGATTTTGCTAACCCTCTCGGCCGGATTAATCACGATCTATCTCTTTGAAAAGGACTAAACTGTTACCGGACGTCCCTCTAATTTCTCTAAGCGTTTCAAATTTCCTCCTAAATTCCTACCTAAAAACCCCTCGTTTCGAAAAACTTTGAATTTCTATAATTTAGCGTTAATGTTTTAGGCCAACTGGCCGATAGTTATACTTGAGAACTAATAATTTTGAACTAAAATAGTGGTCACTGCAACCAGCGGCTTCTCATTATAAGGATTGCCATGAATGACGATATACCAGAAAGAAGAAGATATAAGCGGGTATATTTTTCAAAGCCGAATAGTTTGGTCGGAATTTTAAAACTTTCCGATAATCATGAAGCATCATTAACCGCATATGTTAAAGACTTGAGCGAAGGCGGAATAGGGTTTGCTATAAAAAGAGATCATAACCATAAAATAATTCCGGGAAACCGACTAACCATTAAAAAAATCCAAGGATCAGAAGACTTAGGATTTATTAACAATATAAAAATAAAAGTCGCCTGGGTACGAGACTTTGATGGGTTAGAATATGTGGGATTTGGCTGTGAGTTTTTTGGTCTGCCCCAGACCTCCAGGGAAAAAATACGCAATTATGTCAAAATTTTGACTAAATTGGGCACTTGAACCTATAATTTCCCTCTTATATTATTCTTTATAATTTCAAAAATATTTTTATTATAGTCGGAAGTGATTTGAATCATGTAATTTGACTAATGCAAGAATTTTAGGATGGTTTTACAATAATCCGATGGAAGAAATAGAACAAATATTCGAAAAAAAAACAACCGGTTTTATGCATGGGTTTACCCTTGGTAACTTCCTTCAATATGTAGAAATGGAGGACAAGACCTGTACGATCAAGATAAATTCGAAGAAAAGAATCGGGTATCTGTATTTTTATAATGGCACCTTGATAAATGCGCAGACCAACGGAATAAAGGGCCAGGAAGCTGTCTTTGAAATATTATGCTGGGAGGACACGAATATTGAAATTCAGGACGCCGGCTGTGATGAGCCACGAGAAATTGAAGCGTCATTAGCGTCTCTGCTGCTTGAAGCAGCCAGGCTCAAAGATGAAAAAGACTCCTCTCCTGACGAGGAAAAGGATTTGGCTCAGGCAATTAACAGGGTCGCTAGCCACCGCTTTCAGGAGGCTATTACTCTTTTAACCAAATTCTTAAAGACTTATCCTAAAAACCACCTGGGCTGGCTGTGGTATTCGCGTTGTGCCGGCAGTCTGAATCAAATTCAAAAAGCACTCAATCAGGCGATATATATTGCTCCTGGCGATCCGGAAGTGCGCACGGAAATCCAAAAACTCAATTCCGCTCAAAAAAACGTCGGCGAAGGAAAAATCCGACATTGCCCATTCTGTTGGACGCCATTGAATCACAAAGCCTCTCATTGTCATTATTGTGGGGCGGATCTTTTTATTTTAAAAAATCAGATTAATCCATCCAAAGGAGAGGTAAACGTCGAAATCCTGAGCGATGCGATTGTCCGATACAGAAATCTGAATTCTGAAGGAGACAATGTCCATACCGTCTATTATTTAGCTATTGCACATTATAATCTAAACCATTGGGATGATGTGCTGGATCTGTTAAACAAGGCGGTTAAACTTGCACCGGACCAAAAATTTTTCTCCCAACAGCTTAACATGTTATTAAATTATATAGCTGCAACAGGATCGGTGCATGAAAATAATGGGCATTATCGGCAGCCAGAATTCCGTGTAACAACATCAGCAAAAGAAGTTGAAAAAAAGAAAAAAATCCTTGTTGTTGAAGATAGCTCAACGACGAGAAAGGTGATCGTTCTGACCCTTAAGCAGCAGGGCTACACAGTAATAGATGCAAAAGACGGACTTGAAGCTTTGAGCAAACTAAATGAAACCAGACCCGATTTAATACTGCTGGATATCATCTTACCCAATATGGACGGCTATAAGGTACTGTCCATCATTAAAGAGAATCCGGATTTTGGCGATATTCCGGTAATCATGCTTACAAGCAAAAATGGAATTCTCAATAAAATGAAAAGCAAAGTGGCGGGTTCGGCAGCGTATTTAACCAAGCCATTTGAGCCGGCGCAACTGGTGGAAACCATCGAGAGATATCTTAAATAAGATCAAAAGGAGATCTTCGTATGAGTAAAGTGAAAGTTATGGTGGTCGATGACAGTCCTACGGAATTGAAACTGATGAGCGAACCCTTCTTATCTCAAGGGTTTGATTTAATTACGGCCAAAGACGGTGAAGAGGCTCTAAAAAAATTGGTATCTGAGAAACCAGATCTGATTGTACTCGACGTGGTAATGCCCAAACTCAATGGTTTTAAAGTCTGCCGACAAATAAAAAATTCCGCAAAATTCAAAACCGTCAAAGTAATCCTGTTGACCAGCAAAAACCAGGAAAGCGATAAATTTTGGGGAGAAAAACAAGGTGCGGATGCCTATATGACAAAACCATTCAACAGTGTGGAATTGCTGGCCACCGCCACCCGGCTCCTCTAGTTGGCGCCTGCCGAAATCTTGACTTTATATTGCTTGTTAACACTACATAAAATCCGCAAGAGTATATTTTTGCGCTTCTGCTTTCCACGATGCGCACGACCTCATTTTTCATCCGAATCATGATCGCTTCGATTTCTTCTACTTGTTGATGTGCCTTAGATATCTGGCTGGACGGCTCGCGATCAGAAATTCTGGTAATAGTAAGCTGTTTTCATTGGCTGGAAGTGGAGGGTGTTTGTTTCTCTTTCTCTGAGCCTAGCTGATAGCAGTCGCGGATTAATTTTCCGCAGGCTTTTTCGCGGGGAGATAAACTACGAAGTCCGGGCGAATGTTTGATGCGAGGCACTCGGAGTAATCCTTCTCACAATCCGCAGCGCATTCCTCACCATACGCAGTTTCGTAATGGGGCTTTTGAGGCATCTCCTTCGCACAGCCCAACAACACTCCCAAGGCAATCAATGCCCAAAATTTTTTCATGTTTCCCTTCTCGGATTAAGTGACTTTGAAGCCCAAAGATTGCTGGTGTTCGTTTGCCCCCAATGAGATTTGGCGAGAGACAATTTACAAGATCGAGTCGCCAATTGCAACGGTAAAAGAAGGTCTTTCACCCAAAGGACGGACGCTGGACCAAAACCACCAGCCTGGACCCCAATAACATTACCATTTTTTATTATGAATAAAATGGCTTAAAGGCATCGGCTACAGTGAAATACAGGGGAAAATGATCGTCTGGTATGCAGAGGTTGAAATTGAGGGGGAGCGCTTGCAGTGCTTCTATCACCATAGTCAAGACGCGCTTCCCCCCGGATGGGAGTCGGAAGGTATCATGAAACTTCATTTGTCTGATGACGGAGAAGCTGAAAAATCCGATCCGGCAAGCGTGCGAGCCGATCTTGCTTGAAAACCGAACATAAGGGACGCTGGGACGGACCGCGCCCCTTATGTTTGCGTTGTTATCCTCGTTAGTTGAAGCCGTGGCAGCTGCAACAATCAAGACTTTCGGTGTGACCCGACGGCCGGCCCGATAGTGGACCCGGGCCGCATAGCCCTAGCTGCGACTCCCCGATGGTACTGGGTTCGGCAGGCGCAAATTCGACAAAATCAAATCGGCCGCCCTCCGCCGTCATGTGCGTTTTGGACTCAATGCTGTCATGGCACGAAGAACAGACTGCGGTAGTGGGCGTAATGTTCTCATCATCACCCGGATCAGCCAACTTAGCCTTGGTAAGGATCGTCGTCGCCGCATCAACATCTTCACTCAATTCCGAGGTGACTGCAAATGTGTTGCCGTTGTGACAGCTGCTGCAATTTTTAAGATTCTCGGTGCCGGCGGGCATGGTCACATGACTGAAGTCATGGACGCTGCCGCCGTAGCCATAGACAACAATGCCATTTTGGCGGAAGCCGTGCTCGTCGGCAGCGCCGGCGTGGATGGCATGAATCATGTACTTAAAGTCAATGCCCTCCTCCACCTTGCCGTCGGCGCCGGTGGCCCCGCCGCCGGGACGAACAGCGATGTCGGTGGCGTTGGCGTTATGGCAGATGACACATACCCCGGGTTCGTTGGTGCGATTGTTACCGTGCAGGCTCAAAACGCCGTGGCACTGGTTGCAATTGTCGACGTCCACGACAACCCGGCGATCGACCACATCATCGTCCGTAATGGGAAAGTACTGAAATACGTTGGTGACCGGAATCCGGTCCGAATACCTTCCGTCACCGTCAAAATCCCCGGCCGGGTGCCCTTCGATGGCCGCCACGCCGCTTCCGGTGACGGTGGCGGGTATCGCAACGGTCGATGTCACGCTGAAGGTGCCGTCGCCGTTGTCTGTTGCCCCACCGAAAAGGGGATCCAGCGAGATGGGCTGTGCCGGATCGCTCGCGCTGCCCGTGTTGGTGTAGTTGGTGGTGTCCCAGCCGATGAGAATGGCCAACCGGCTGGCACCGCCTGTTGTGCTGGTGAACGCTGGATGAGCGCTAATGTCATAGGCGGCATCAGCGTTGGTCGGATCGGTCACCGAGAAGGTCACTTTTACCAGGTCGCCGGGGTCCACTTGACCACCATCCGGGTCGGTCACACTGATCAGGTTGTATTCGAACCCGGCCGCAGCAAGTTGGGCGGGAATTTCATGGACCGTTTCGATTTCAGCCGCGGTCAAGTTGGGAAAAGTGGGATATTCGGCGGGATCGGAGGCCTCGTGGCAAGACGTGCAGGCTGCTGTGGAGGGCACATCCTTCCAGTTGTCGCCGTCGGGCGTGGCCGCATCCGCACCGTCGTGACACTTGGTGCAATTGCGGCTGTCCTGAGGATACACTACCATGGAATAGTCGTGCTTGGAATTTTGATATCCCCAGATGGCGTACTCGCCTCCGGCCTCAATCTCCGGCAGGTCCTCGCCGGTATGGATCTTGTGGACCATCACTTTGAAGTCTACTGTGTTGCCGCTGTTGGCATCCGTACTGCCGGGATTGTGGCAGGTGACACAGTACTCGACTTGAATCCGGTCACCGCCGTGAAGGCCCAGTTTATTGTGGCATTCGTTGCAGGCAGCGTTGTCGGAGATGTCCCGGGTGGTCGTCACAGCACTGGTGTCCGGAACAAAGTCCAGGAAGGCGTTGGCCACATTGTCTGAGGCCTGCATGGCGACGCGGTGCGTCAGGGTTTGATCGTAAACGATGGGGTCGCCTGTGAGAGGATTTGTCACGCTTGTGAGGTCAAAGGAAAGTTGATAGGTATAGGTGCCGTTTAAGGTATCGGTAAACGCACCGCCTGGCGCACTGGCGCTCTCGTATGTGGCCTGAACTTTTTGAGTGCCGTCCGGTGTTGGCGTTCCGTCGGCCGCGTTGCCGGGATCGTCTGCCGCCTTGGTTTCAATTTTGTTAATGTAGCTTTGCCAGTCATTGACGCCGCCGGCCCCGGGATTTAGTTTGGCGATGGTAAATCGGATACTGTTAGAGGTCAACTCCTGACCGGGGCCGACCGGGATGGGAATAAGATTGTTTTCACTGTCAAAAAGTTTAAAACTGATCGTCACCGTGCCGCCGACGATCGTCACCCCGGTAATCTCACCTTGTGGACTGCCCGATTCTTTGTTATGGACCGCCTCAACGTCTGCGATGCTTGTTGCCCGGTGACACAGGGCACAATCTTCGCTCAGGCTTTGGGCAACTAGCTCTTCTTCCGGTTCGCTGGCGGAGTTGCCTCCAGAGCAGCCAACCAGCGCGAAGGCGAACAACAGCGCTAGCCCCGCGGCCAAAAAACTTGAAAGCCGGCGCATCATGATAAACTCCGTCGTTTGATTTATTATTTAATTATACTCGAACTGTCTTAGAGTTAACCTCCGACATGCTTGTATTCGAACACGGGAGGCAACTGCATGCGTTTTAGGCCACCTTTGTTTTGAATTCCTACTTCTTCAGGTAAACCTCCTCATAGATCACGATTGCCTTTTTCACCGCAAAGGTGGCAGCGCGTGAAGAAACGGTGGCCCCGCTGATACCGACAATATCTTTGCCCACTTGCAGGCGGGAACTGCTGGATTTGCCCCGGTATTGGTTCACAAAAGAACTGCGGGAGATCGGGCGACCGCGTTGCTCCTGATAGCTCATCACTTTGACCTTTTTGACTTTGCCTTTGAGGTCCATGGCGGTAATAAACTCTACCGGTCCCCATTTTCCCGGTTCCACATCAATAATTGCGACTCCTGTTTTTTTTCCATTTTTTATGCCAAAGTGAAATTCAATGGTAACCTGTCCCTCAGCTTTTTTTGATGAACCCTGCTGGTAGTACACCAGACTGCCGCCCAATTTTTTTTTGATGTTCATCAAGGTGTCTCCGGACAGCTCAACGGTTTCGGTTTCAATCCGAGCGCGTGACCCGAATACTTTTTTGAAGGCTTTTTCCTTGGTTAGAAGCGTGAAGGCAAAACAAACAACCGTTGTGACCACCATCAGGACGAACAGGGTAAAACTTGTAAAAATCAGTTTTCTAAACATTTGAATCCTCCTTAAATGATTATATTTATTGGGCTTCCAGTACATGAAGCGCATTTTTCAATCCATTTGAATACATGATGTCGCCCGCAGGCGTTACCATAATGGTTTCCATTGCCGCTATTTTCTCGACCCATTTCAACCCTTTTTCCGGCCCCAGAACAAAGACGGCCGTGTTCCAGGCATCCGCCACCACGGGATCCGGGTGAATCAGGGTCGTGCCG
>CACVKW010001296.1 GCA_902749685.1 Olavius sp. associated proteobacterium Delta 1
GAGATCGTTGCTTTTTCTGGGCTGATGCTGGATGCTTGATACTCGATGCTGGATATCTAACAGGACACTATCGGTGAATTTCAACGACATCCAGTATCCAGAAACCAGAATCCAGAATCAGTCAATACTTTCAATGGTCTTCATTGCAGCAGCTAAGTTGGATTTCAAAATTTTATGCAACTATAGGGTAAATTCCGCCTATTTATCCCGGCCAAGCCGAATTTGCTTTCTCGATTAGACTCTCAACTTTTAGGTTGCCAACTTTTCCTGCCAGCGGCTTGGCTGACACCTGAAACCTTCCATTCCCTGAAACCTTGAACCTTGAGGATTGACTTAACACTTTATCCGGTGATATGGTTCACGATCGATATCAAGAAAGGAGTGGAGCCCATGGATGCGTCGAAGATTTTAAAGGATAAGGTTGTTTTGGTGGTCGATGATGAGGTGGATGTTACGGATACCGTAGAAGAGGTGCTGGATATGTGCTTTATCCGCAAGGCGAATGATTACGATGCCGGCCGCCAATTCTTGTTGAGTTACACCTTTGATATTGTAATTTTGGATATCATGGGCGTGAATGGATTCGACCTCTTGAAACTGTCTGTTAAACGCGGATTTCCGACAGTCATGCTGACAGCCTATGCACTGACACCTGAAGCCCTGGAAAAATCGATCAAATTAGGTGCTGTTTCATTTTTACCCAAGGAAAAAATGAGTGATCTCGATGAGTTTATTACCGATGTTGTACTCAAAAATGGTCAACCCGTATGGGGAAAGCTTTTTAATAAGTTAGGCAGCTTTTTTAACACACGTTTTGGACCCGACTGGAAAGAGCGCAACCAATTTTTTAAAGAGTTTGAAAAATCCATCCATGAGGGCAAACAAGAGTAACAGTAGCTCTATACAACTGGTTTACAATCGTCATCGAATTTTGAATCTTACAGTAATACAAAAACTCCTTTAGAATCGAACCTATAGATGCCTGCGTAAATGGCGAAAGAGGCCCCGAAAGAATTGCTTGACTCGAAGTTACTTAGTTTGCCTGAATCCATTCAGCGTTTCGTTCCTGATGGCAGTTCCATCGCCATGGGGTTGTCACTTGAATCTCTCATACCCTTTGCCGCCGCCCACGAGATTATCCGTCAGCGTAAACGAAACCTTACTTTAATTGGCCCGATATCAGATATTTTGTTTGACCAGGTTATTGGCGCTGGTTGCATAGCAAAAATCCGGGCTGCCTGGGTAGGAAATGTTATTACAGGCTCCTGCTACAATTTCCGGCGAGGAATTGAGGCGGGTCCACTCCTTATCGAGGATCACTCGAATCTAACCCTGGCTATGGCATTAAGAGCCGGTGCTATGGGCGTTCCCTTTATGCCCGCCCTCACGGCCCTGGGCAGCGATTTGTTTAAAACCAATACCTCCTTAAAAACGATAACCTGTCCATTTACAGGTAAACGATTGACGGCCGTGGCGGCCATCACTCCCGATGTTGCCATTGTTCATGTTCAGCGCTCGGATGAATTCGGCAATGCCCATGCCTGGGGCAACCTGGGAGTGACCCGGGATGCTTGTCTGGCAAGCCGTCATGTCATCCTCACGGCGGAAGACATCGTCTTACCCGATGTAATCAGTCGTGATCCGAATCGCGTCGTCACGCCCGGTTTCCGGGTCAGTGCTGTGGTGCACTTACCGTGGGGAGGCCATCCGTCGCCTGTTCCGGGCTGTTATAACCGTGACCATCAGGCATTTATCGACTATCGTAACGAGAGCAAGACGCCGGAGTTGTCTGCACAGTGGCAAAAGCAATGGGTAGACAGTATACAGAGTTCGGAAGAATACCGGGAGCTGTTAGGCCAAGAACGGATGAAAGGATTGGCCATCAAAAATCATGATTGGTCGGAACCCGTTGATTATGGGTATTAAAGAAGGTAAAAGGTATAAGGTAAAAGGTGTAAGGTGTAAGGTGTAAGGTTATCCGTCGAATGCGGATTGAAAGAAATAATTTTGCCCGACGAGAGTCTCGCTTCGAGAGCCTCAGGGTCAATTGACAGGATCGAACGATCGATATCTATTCGAATGGATTTATATTCCTTAAACCTCATACCCTATACCCTACACCTGGTTCCCCTTTTTTTGAAACCTGACCTGACATTTTGCAATGAATGATAAAAACAACTATACCAGTGAATATAATCTTTCCCAACTGATGGTGACGGCGGCTGCGCGGGAGATTGCTGATGGAGAGGTGGTTTTTGTCGGCATGCGGTTGCCGCTGCTTGGTTTCTTGCTGGCCAAAAGTACCCATGCACCTGACGCCATCGGGGTTTATGAACTGGGTATTGTGCGCGATACGGTTGCGCCGCAACCGATTATGACCATGGGGGATTTGCCGAACCTTTACCGCGCACAATGGCTGGCCGACACGGCTGATGCCATGGGACTGCTCCAGCAGGGTGGGGTGGATGTCAGTTTTATTGGCGGCGCCCAGGTGGATCGTTATGGAAATTTAAATACCAGTTATATCGGCGGCTTGGAAACGGTTGCAACCCGCTTGCCGGGCAGTGGAGGTGCCTGCGATCTGGCCTGTCTGGGAAAGCGGCATATCGTCGTCATGAACCACGAAAGACGTCGCTTTATTCCCCGTGTGGATTACGTCACTTCCCCCGGTTATGGCAAAGGCTCGGGATGGCGCGAGCAGGTGGGTCTTCCAAGGGGCGGACCTACCACCGTTATCACAACACTGGGTGTGCTGCGCTTTGATTCGAACACCCATGAAATGGTTCTCAGCTCACTGCATCCCGGTGTGACCACCGAAGAAATTGGTCAAAACACCGGCTGGCCGCTTAAGGTCGCTGATGATCTTAAACAGACACCGGCCCCGACACCTGAAGAACTGGCGATAATCCAACAATTTGATCCTGCAGGATACTGGACCGGCGCATAAAGACAATTTCGTCCGGATCCACTTTTTTCTTGACAAAAAAAAATGAATTTGTGATAAACATTTAACAATCATTTGAGAAATGAATGATGTTTAGTCAGTCGGAATAAATTTAAGTTACCCAAAAGCGCGCTATTGGAAAAGGAGGGACAGATGAAGCTAGGGAAATTAACTGTAACCACAATGATTTGTTTTCTTGTTACCGGTATTTTTGTTGCTCAGGCAGTTGCGGATTCCTATAAAGTTGGTGCTGTTTTTTCAGCTACCGGCCGAACATCATTTTTAGGGGATCCGGAAAAGAAAACTGCCGAATTGGTTGCCTGGCAGATTAACAATGCCGGCGGCATAAACGGCAAAAAGCTTGAGTTGATTATTTATGACACCGAGGGTGATGCCACCAAAGCCAACCTGGCGGTTAAAAAATTGATGGCCCAGGACAAAGTCTGTGCGGTGATCGGCCCCTCATTGAGCGGGACTTCCATGGCGGTCGTACCCCTGGCCGCAAAGTACAAGACCCCCCTGGTTTCAGTTGCTGCCAGTTATAAAATTACCTGGGATGAAAAGAAAAATAAACCGCGTCACTGGGTTTTTAAAACTCCCCAGACCGACACCATGGCCGTGGATGCCATTTACACCCAGCTCAAACAGCGGGGAGTTAAAAAGATCGCCGTTATGAGCGTTACCTCAGGATTTGGCAAAAGCGGTCATGGAGAACTGGTGAGATTGGCCCCGAATTACGGGCTGAGCATTGTGGCGGATGAGTCATACGGCCCCAAAGATACCGATATGACCGCCCAACTCACCAAGATAAAAGGTCTGTCGCCCGAGGCTATTGTCAACTGGTCCGTGGGTCCCACCCAGGTGGTGGTCTTGAGGAACTGGCGAGATTTGGGCATGCAGAGTATTACATTCTACCAGAGCCATGGGTTCGGCAGCCGCAAAAATATAGAGCTGGCGGCCGGAGCGGCCGAAGGGGTGTATTGTCCCCTGGGAGCTGTAAATGTTGCTGAGGCGCTATCCGACAGTCATCCCCAAAAGAAAGTGACCATGGAGTATTTGCGATTTTACACGGGTAAGTATCAAGAACCCCTGAGTTCCTTCGGTGGACACGCCTGGGATGCCCTACATCTAGTGGTAAAAGCGATTGAGGCGGTGGGCTGTGACCGAGCCGCCATTCGAGACTATCTGGAAACGAAAACGGCTGGTTTTGTCGGTCAACACGGGATATTTAATTTTTCTCCCGATGACCACATCGGCTTGGATAAGACGGCCTTTCAGATGGTAGTGGTCAAGGACGGTGATTGGGCCCTGGTTAAATAAATATCGTTGACATTGAAAAACAAAACCCATATGAGGGTGGTGACTTCACCACCCTCATTTTTGTGTATGAAAGCACCATGGAAAAAATTACCTTTGCTAGCCAGCTTGTTCAATACCTGATCACCGGACTGACCGTGGGCAGTATCTATGCCATGGTGGCCATCGGGTTCAATATCATTTACAATGTGACCGAGATAATTAACCTGGCCCAGGGTGAATTTGTCATGCTGGGTGGGCTGATCATGGTATCTTTACACGTCGCCGCAGGACTTCCCCTTATTTTGGCGTTTCCTTTGACAATCATTATCGTGACCGTGGTGGGTATGCTGCTGGATCGACTGGCCATCCGCCCGATTCGACAGCCTTCGGTATTGACGTTGATCATTGCAACCATCGCCGGTTCTATTATTATTAAAGGCATCGCCATGTTTATCTGGGGCAAAGATCCTTTTGATTTGCCCGCCTTTTCCGGTCGTACTCCGATTCATTTGTTTGGGGCCGTGATTCAGCCCCAGTATTTTTGGGTGATTGGATTTTTAATTGTCACGGTTATCTTGCTAACCTATTTCTTTGAAAAAACCATCATCGGCAAGGCCATGAGCGCCTGTGCCGACAATCCGGATGCAGCCAGTCTGGTGGGCATTAATGTCAAGTGGATGATCCTGCTATCATTTTCTCTATCGGCGGCGATCGGTGCGGTGGCGGGTATCACCGTAACACCGATCTCTCTAATGGAATATGATCGGGGTGCCATGCTGGCCATCAAAGGATTCGGCGCGGTTGTTCTGGGAGGTCTGGGCAGCTTTCCGGGCGCTATACTGGGAGGGTTGATCATCGGCACGATAGAATCTTTCGGTGCCGGATTAGTCTCTTCCGGCTATAAAGATGCATTTGCCCTGATTGTGCTGCTGGGTGTTCTTTTTTTCAAGCCGAGTGGATTGCTCGGTAATGTTGAAATCAGTAAGATCAAAAGGTTTTAACCATGCTGCGGATTCGCAAGCTTCCCATAGCCATATTTGCACTCTTGATGGTGGTCTTTCCCTGGGTTGCCGGGAAAATTTCGGTTGTTGCCAATTATCCTGATCTAATGGTTTTTGCCGGGATTTATTGTCTGATTACCATTGGACTCAGCCTGTTAATGGGTTATGGCGGCCAGATCTCTCTTGGGCAGGCTGCTTTTTTTGGTATCGGTGCCTATGTTTCAGGTATTTTAACGGCCAATTATGGCTTGAATCCATGGTTCTGTATGCTGATCGGTATGATGGTGGCCGCTGTAGTAGCTGTTGCCGTGGGCGTTCCATCCCTTAAACTCAGGGGTCACTACCTTGCCATGGCCACGCTGGCCTTTGGTATTATCGTCTTTATCGTTTTTAACGAAGAAGTCGAGTGGACCGGCGGCCCGGACGGCATGAGCGATATACCCGGCTTGAGCATTTTCGGCTTTGAATTCGATTCAATTGAAAAATATTATTATCTGGTCTGGGCCTTTGTTTTCGCCGCCTTTATTTTTACCATCAATGTGATCCAATCACGTGCGGGGCGGGCCTTGCGGGCCATCCATGCCAGCTCGGCAGCCTCAAGCGCCATGGGGGTGGATATTTCCAGGTACAAGATTGTCGTATTTATCTATTCGGCTATTTTGGCATCCCTGGCCGGAAGTCTCTATGCCCACTACATGAACTTTATCAATCCGTCCACCTTTGACCTGTTTTTTTCAATTAAACTTATTATCATGATATCTTTGGGCGGAATGCACGATATCTGGGGAGCGATCATCGGTGCCTTTCTCGTCACCTTTTTGAGTTTTGAATGGCTGCATTTCTTTGAGGAATTTGAGGTGATCGTATACGGTATCATTCTATTGGTGGTTACCATCTTTTTGCCCGACGGATTGGTTGGCTTACCGGGCATTGTTAGAGGTTGGTTTCGGAAGTAGATGAAAAGCGAATGGTGAACACAAATAATAACGAAAACATCTTAGAGGTACAAGACATTATCATGGCTTTTGGAGGCTTGATGGCACTTGCCGACTTGAATTTTCGAGTTAGAAGGGGGACCATCAAAGCCATTATCGGACCCAATGGTGCCGGTAAAACCACCCTGTTTAATGTCATCACCGGGTCATTCCCACCAACCGAAGGTACGGTTCGATTCAATGATAAGCCCATTGAAAAACTCAAAGCCCATGAAATTGCCAAGCGGGGAATTTCCCGCACCTTTCAGACCGTTGAGCTGTTTACCAATATGACGGTACTTGAAAACGTCATGGTTGGCTGTCACACGCGGATGCCGCTATCCGTCATTGCATCGGGCTTGAGACTGCCTCGGTTCAGGCACAAAGAGGAACAGATGTGCGTCCGGGCCATGGAAATTTTGGATTTTATCGGATTGGCCGATAAGGCGGAAGAGTCCTCCGACAGTTTGCCGTTGGGGGAGCGAAAAATACTGGAAATCGGCCGGGCCTTGGCCACTGAGCCCGAGCTGGTTTGTCTGGATGAACCGGCCGCCGGTCTCAATGAAACGGAGACCCGGGTGGCTGCTGATTTGATTAAACGCATCAGAGACAAAGGTGTCACCATCTTGCTGGTGGAACATGACATGAAAGTTGTCATGAATATATCCGATGAAATAATGGTGCTCAATTACGGAGAAAAGATTGCCGAAGACACCCCCCTGGAGATTCAAAATAACGCCAAGGTTATTGAAGCATATTTGGGCGGTGAGGAGGATTATGCTTAGGGTTGAGAATCTTAGTGCCTATTATGACAGCATTGCGGCGCTTAAAGAAGTTTCCATCCAAGTTCCAAAGGGTGAGGTGGTTTCAATCATCGGTGCCAACGGTGCCGGAAAATCAACGCTTTTAAAGGTCATCTCCGGTTTGATAAAAGCCAAAGAGGGCCGAATTTTGTATAAAGATCGCGAAATCGTGGGTTTTCCTGCCAGCAAGATTGTATCTTTCGGCATTTCCCAGGTACCGGAAGGCAGGCAAATTTTTGCCCATTTAACGGTTCAAGACAACATAAACCTTGGTGCATTTCTTTATTTCAAGCGGCGTAATCGCCTGGAAATTCAGGAACGAATCGAAACTGTTTTTAAACTGTTTCCCATTTTAAAAAGTCGCACCAAACAGATCGCCGGCACCCTTTCCGGCGGTGAGCAGCAGATGCTGGCCATTGCCCGGGCGCTGATGATCCGTCCCGAATTGCTTCTGCTGGATGAACCCTCCATGGGGCTTGCACCTTTAATTGTCCGGGAAATTTTTTCTGTCATCAAACATCTGAACGAAACCGGAACTACGATTCTGCTCGTGGAACAAAATGCCAAAGCCGCCTTGAATGTGGCCGATCATGCCTTTGTCCTTGAAACCGGTCAAATCGTGCTCGAAGGATCGGCGCGGGATCTATTGAACAACCCCAAGGTCAAAGAAGCCTACTTGGGCGGTTAAAGTTATCGATAAAGGAATCTGAAACACGTTTCGGGAATCAGTTCTCGTGACGAGTTTTGATTTAATCCCCTTTCAAAAAATTTTACAATGTAGCTGTAAAATAGCTACTTTCTTGCTTGACTTACCCCTTGCCTTCTTCTATAGTCCATTTTTTAGTATAATGGTAATATCAATAGTGAACCTAGTTAGGAGGATTGAAAATGGACTTTAGCCTGCCGGAAGAACTTGAGATGCTCAGGGATATGGTGCGTGATTTTGCCGCGGAAAAAATTGCACCGTTTGCTGACGAGTGGGATGAAAAACATTATTTCCCGTATGAGGAGGTTGTCAAACCAATGGGAGAACTGGGTTTGTTCGGAACCGTGATCCCGGAGGAATACGGCGGCTCTGAAATGGGCTGGTTGGCGGCGATGATTGTCACCGAGGAAATCGCCCGGGCATCCAGTTCCCTGCGGGTCCAGATCAACATGCAGA
Source organism: Olavius sp. associated proteobacterium Delta 1 (assembly GCA_902749685.1). Taxonomy (GTDB): domain Bacteria; phylum Desulfobacterota; class Desulfobacteria; order Desulfobacterales; family JAFDCJ01; genus JAFDCJ01. The sequence goes on from CACVKW010001296.1 coordinate 8,184, forward strand.
CCCTGGGATGCGCTTATACAATATTGACCTACGGCAGTGACGAGCTCAAACAAAAATATATACCGAAACTGGTCAGTGCCGAGTATGTGGGGGCCTTTGCCATGACCGAACCGGATGCCGGCTCCGATGTTATGGCAATGAAATCCAAGGCAGAAGATAAAGGCGATCACTGGCTTTTAAACGGATCCAAGACCTGGATTTCAAATGCCGATGTGGCTGATGCCATTATTTACTATGCTTACACCGATCAATCCGCGGGCGCCAGGGGCCTGTCCGCCTTCGTGGTTGAAGTCAAGAATTTTAACGATATCCGAACAACGGCGCTGGACAAAATGGGTTCACGATCATCCCCGACCGGTGAGATCTACCTGACTGATACCAAACTCCCCAAAGAAAATCTTCTGGGAAGTCCGGGGGACGGGGCCAAGATTCTTTTTGGTTCACTGAACCAGACCCGGCTTTCCGCAGCAGCCGGTGGTATCGGGGTGGCCCAGGCCTGCCTGGATGAAGCCATAAAATATTGTAAAGAGCGCAAGCAGTTCGGCAAACTCATCGGTGAATTTCAGATGAACCAGGATCTGATCGCGCAGATGTCGGCCGAACTCGAGGCTGCCCGGCTTGTGGTCTACAAAGCGGCCTGGGCCAAAGATCAAGGCCGGCTGAACAACGGGCTGGACGTTGCCCAGGCCAAGTATCTGGCAGGTGAAGTGGCGACTAAATGTGCCAATTATGCCATGCGAATCCTGGGCGCCTATGGCTATTCCACCGAGTATTCGGTGGCACGCTTCTACAGAGATGCGCCCACTTATACCATGGTGGAGGGGTCGGCCAATATCTGTAAATGGATAATTGCGTTGGATCAGTTGGGTATACGAAAGGCAAATAGATAAATTAGCTAATAGCATGGGCGTTTTTAAAATTTGGGTCATTAGAATCCTGTTCAATTAAAAATCCCAAAAAACAAGCACCAAAATACAAATAATGCTCAAATTCCAATACTTAATGACCAAAACAATACAATTATGAATAGAAGCCATCATCCCATTTGCAATAGGAGCTTCCAAGTTTGGGATTTTGAATTTTTGTCATTGTGATTTGTTTGATATTTGGTATTTGTGATTTGTAATTTTATTTTGGTACCGAACAAACTAGTGACCCGCATAATTAAGATTTTGTTACGCCGTCTGTTCTAAACTTCTGAAAGGAGATAGACATGGAAATAGTAGTTTTAGTCAAACAGGTGCCGGACACCGAATCGCTGATTGAAATTGCCGATGACGGGGTGTCCATCAAAAAGCAGGATATCAAATGGGTCATGAATCCCTATGATGAAATTGCAGTCGAAGAAGCTCTGCAGATCAGAGACGCCCAGGGTGGTGCGGTAACCATCGTTTCCATGGGCGGCCAGAAAGCGGTGGAGACCATTCGCACGGCCCTGGCCATGGGCGCCGATAAAGGAATTCACATCAACGACCCGGCAGCTGAAGGCAGCGACGCCCTGGCAACGGCCAAAATACTGGCAGCCGCTTTAAAGGAAATTCCGTTTGAACTGGTTATTGCCGGACACCGCGCGGTCGATGAAGACAATTATCAGGTCGCTGCCGCGGTCGCTGAGATTTTAGGGGTACCGCAGATATCGATGGTGGTTAAAGCCGAGTTGTTCGATGGCAAAATCAAATGCGAGCGCACCATCGAAGGCGGCACCGTGACCGTTGAAACGGCATTGCCGGCGTTGTTTACCACCCAGCGTGGTTTGAACGAACCGCGGTATGCCTCATTGCCCGGAATTATGAAAGCCAAAAAGAAACCGGTGGATGTCAAAACCATCGCAGATTTAGGCATCGATGCGGCAGCTGTGGGGGCGGCGAATCGGAAAGTAAAAATTAAAGCATTGAATTTTCCGCCGCAAAGACAGGCCGTCAAGATGATCGAAGGCGAATCCGCCCAGGACCAGGCTGCTGAACTGGTAAGAGTTCTGCACGAGGAAGCTAAAATCATCTAAAGGTGACAATATTCAAACTAACTGAAATTCCACTATTCCGACATTCCAACATTCCATCTGGGCGGATGCCCCTAATATAAGGAGAGAAAAATGGCACAAGGTGTGTTTGTTATAACCGAACAAAGAGATAATGCATTTAGGAAAGTGTCTTTTGAGGCCGTCAGTGAAGGCAGACGTGTTGCTGACGGTCTGGGCGCCGATGTGACCGCAGTGGTGGTCGGCTCCGGTATCGAGGGCCTTGGCGCCGAACTCGAAAAATATGGTCCCGATAAAATATTGTTGGCTGACGATCCGGCACTGGCCGATTACACCACGGATGCCTACACCAATGTTATTGCCGATTTGGTTCAATCCGTGGATCCGGCGGTCATCCTTCTCGGTGCTTCGGCCCAGGGAAAGGATCTATCCGCACGATTGGCCGCCCGGCTCGATGCCGGCCTGGCCATGGATTGTACGGCAGTCAAACTGGCTGACGGCAAGTTGACGTATACCCGTCCGATGTTCGGCGGGAAAATATTTGCCGATGTAGAGATCGATGGTGAATTGCAAATAGCAGCGATTCGTCCGAACGTGATGGACATCACCGAAGCTTCCAAGGAATGCGTCAGCGAAAAACCGGCTGTCAACGTCGGTCAGGTCAAAACCACTGTCGCTGAAAAGAGCATGGATACCGGCGATAAAATTGAATTGACCGAAGCCGATATCGTTGTGTCCGGTGGGCGGGGAACCGGGGGAGATTTCGATGCGATTGAACAACTGGCAACCACTCTGGGCGGGGCTGTCGGTGCTTCACGTTCTGCCGTCGATGAAGGGTGGCGACCGCACAGTGACCAGGTGGGGCAGACCGGCAAGGTTGTCTCCCCGGGGTTGTATGTTGCCTGCGGTATTTCAGGCGCTATTCAGCATCTGGCCGGAATGTCGACTTCAAAATACATCGTTGCCATCAATAAGGACCCGGAAGCACCGATTTTTTCCAAGGCAGATTTAGGCATTGTCGGTGACCTGGCGGCAATCGTTCCGGCTATTTCAGAAGAAATGAAAAAAATCAGTTAACTATCCGAATGAGAATTGACGCTCATTCGAGTTACTCTGAAGGATGACATAAATGGAAGAAACCAGAGAACAATTGGAGTTTGACGTCCTCTTTGTCGGCGGAGGCCCGGCGAACCTGGCCGGTGCCATTTATTTGATGAACTTGGCCCAGCAAGCCGGCAAGGAGATTGAGATATGCCTGATAGAGAAGGCCGAATCAATCGGATCACACTCCTTGAGCGGGGCCATTCTTGACCCGGTGGCCCTTAAAGAACTGATGCCGGACTATCTGGATAAGGGTTGCCCGATCGAACAACCCGAATGCCGGGATGAGTTTTACTATCTGACACGGACCGGAAAATTTAGTGTGCCATATACGCCGAGCTATATGCATAATAATGGATGCCACATTATCAGCCTCTCCAAATTTAGTCTCTGGCTCGGGGAGATGGCTGAAGAGCTGGGTGTGATGGTTTTTCCGGGTTTTGCCGGCACCGAGGTGCTCTACGATGAGGATGGCAAGCGTATTGTCGGTGTTAGAACCGGCGATAAAGGCATTGACAAAGACGGCAATAAAAGACCTAATTTTGAGCCGGGAGTCGATCTAATGGCCAAGGTAACCGTCTTTGGTGAGGGATCCAAAGGCAGCCTTATTCGTGAGGTGGATAAAAAACTGGGCATTTTTGAGGGTAAAATGCCCCAGATATTTGAAACCGCGATCAAAGAAGTGATTGAACTTCCGGATTCAAATTCTTTTCACGCATCCGCCACCACGGTCGTGCACTCATTTGGCTATCCCCTGGGGCTGGATACCAAAGGCGGCGGGTTTCTCTACAAAATGAAAGACAACCGCGTGGCACTGGGATTTGTCCTCGGGCTGGAATATGATGACCCCCTTTTGGAGCCTTACCAGGCTTTTTTGAGTTTCAAGAAGCACCCCTTGATTGCCGATATGATCCAGGGCGGCAAAGTGCTGCAGCAGGGTGCCAAGACGCTGCCGGCCGGTGGATTCTATACGATGCCCAGGCTGGCTGTGGATGGTGCGGTTTTCGTCGGCGACAGTGCCTCCATGCTGAACATTCAGCGGTTAAAAGGGGTACATACCGCTATGAAATCCGGCATGCTGGCGGCCGAGACGATCATGTCGGCTATGGAGAAAGAAGATTTTTCCGGCGAGACACTCGGCCTGTACGGTCAAAAAGTTACTGACAGCTGGATTAATAAGGAGCTGTATGCTGCACGAAATTTCAGCCAGGCCCTTTCTATAAAGGGGATTACAAAATTTATCACAATCGGAGCGCAATATTTGAGCGGTGGGCGGGGATTCAGCGACCCGATGCCGATTGAAGCGGACTTCACCACATTTACAAAATTGCAAAACTCGACTGCTGCGCCGGTTGAATCACCGGAAACCCAGGATCTTGACGGAAAACTTTATCTGGATAAGTTAACCGGGCTATATCTTTCCGGTACCACCCATGAGGAAAATCAACCCTGCCACCTGGTTATTCCGGATCAAGAATTATGTATGACCGAGTGCTATGAAAAATACCGCAGTCCCTGTACCCGCTTCTGTCCGGCCCAGGTGTATGAATTGGAAGAAGATGCCGATGGATCAAAACGGTTGAAGCTGAACCCCTCCAATTGTCTGCATTGCAAGACATGTGAAATAAAAGATCCGTTTAACAACATTATCTGGACCTGTCCCGAGGGCGGGGGGGGACCAAAGTATTCGATAGTCTAATAGGTTTTCCGCCGCAGGCGGATCAGGTTTCAGGTGTCAGTGAAACCACTGCATTGTGAAGCTGCCGGTTCTACTGAAAGGAAACTAAAGAACATCGAACATCGAACGTCCAACATCGAACGTCGAATGAATGAATTCTTTCTATTTTAAAGAGATAGAGTGAAGCGACTCCATCCTTCGACATTCGATATTCTGCGGTTCTGCGGTTCGCTTTTCTGCTGTCGTTGGATCACATCTTTGGCGTGGTTTACTGTATATTTCTCCGGAGGATGTTAATATTTTGAGCCAGGATATTGTCGATAAAACCAAAAAGACTGCCGGACTGTATTTTAAGGATGTCGCTGACGAAAAACCTTTCGAACTCTGGCGTTCATTTGACAAAGGGCTTGCGCGGGATTTTTCCTTGTTTATTACCGGGCAAATGTATGCCCGGGAAAAAATACCCCATAAGACCCGGCAGTTGATTACCGTTGCTGCCCTGACGGTTTTATCGCGTCTCGATGAACTCCGCCTGCATATTCAAGCCGCTTTGAATGTGGGCTGTTCACCGCAAGAGATTGCCGAGGTAATTTTTCAAACAGCGATCTACGGGGGCGTGCCGGCCACCAATGCCGCCTTGAAAACATTACGGTCGGTGCTGGAGGAAAAAGACCTTTGGCCGTTGTCCGATGACAGATGACCCTCCTTCGCCTTACAGGCTACGGAGGGCCAGCAGATCACAGAGGACAGATGACAGAAGACGGCGGTCAGATTTTTTGAAGTCGGAAGTGGGAATGCGGAAGTCGGAAATTTGGATGAATATTTCACATCAACCAATTGGCCTAATCAACTCAATCAACCAAAATTATGCGCCTTCTCCTTTATCCTTTGACCCTTTTCCCTAGGTTTATTCAATCCAAAATCTGAAATCTAAATTCCGCCATCGAGTCTTTCCGAATTCCGCATTCCCACTTCCGATTTCTTTCTTACTTGACACAACCCTTTTAATTCTTTTAGACTCCCAAAGCGAAACCTTTGGTAAAATTCATCTTTATGGCTTTGTGTCTTGGTGGCGAATACATTCTTCCATAATATACACGGAATTCACAATTAATGACCAAATTTAGCTAATCGTACCAGAAATTTTCAACTTTTGTGGAGGATCCAATGAAATTAAAGCAAATAGTCGTGTCCATTGAAAATGCCCCGGGTCGTTTATTGGAAGTCACCAGTGCATTGGGGCAGGCCGGAATTAACCTGCGAGCGCTCAATCTGGTGGACACCGGTGCCTTCGGACAACTCCGTCTCCTGGTCTCAAATGTCGCCAAAGCAAGACGGATTCTGATGGAAATGGCGATACCCGCCTTTGTGAATGAAGTTGTTGCCGCTGAAATTGAGGATAAACCCGGCAGCCTGGCTAAAATTCTGCAACCGCTCAAGGAAGCCAATGTTCAGGTTGTCTTCACCTATGCTTACAGCGGTTTTTCCCAGGACAATGCGGTGATGATCTTTAGATTCAGCGACAATGACAGGGCCGTTGAAGTTCTGCAGGCCAACGGGGTTAAATTACTCGACGCGGATTCTTTCGGCATTCTTGAGAATGAAAACGGATAAACCAAAATCTGACTTTTCAGGGTCAAACTCGTCTGCTTCAATTTCAGATAAAGAAAACTCGAAATTGGAGAAGGAGGAAACGAAAATCCAGGAAGACCGTTACCGGGTCCTGATCGAGGATGTGGCCGATGGTTTTTACGAGGTCGATCTGCACGGAAATTTCAGATTTTTCAACAATGCCCTGTGCCGAATTTTCGGGTATTCGAAAGACGAAATTCAGCAACGCAATTTTACCGAATTTATGGATGAAAAAAATGCCCGCATTGCCTATGATGCATTTAACCGGACGTATCGCACCGGGGCCGGCATCGTTGATATCAAATGGGAAATCGCCCGCAAAGATGGTGAAAAGCGTCACCTGGAGATTTCGGCCAACCTGATTAGCGATGAGGATGGCAAAAGTACCGGGTTCAGGGGTATCGCACGGGATGTGACTGACAGGGTCCTGGCCGGGCAGGCCTTAAAAGAGTCGGAATCCTGTGCCCTGGAACTGTCCCAGACCAGCCGCCGGGCGGAACGACGGTACCGGGCGTTTCTCAGCTTTTTACCGGATCCGGTGTTTGTCTTTAACATGGATCACACGGTTTCTTATTTGAATCCGGCTTTTGAGAAAGTTTTCGGTTGGACCCTTGAGGAATTGGAAGGTAAAATCATACCCTCATTTGTGCCTGACGAAATGAAGGAGAAAACCCGACTCGGAATCAAGCAACTGTTTGAAGAAAAAGCTCTGCATGGTTTTGAAACGAAAAGGCGGACCAAAGACGGCCGCGTGCTGGATATTATCATCGACGGGGCAATTTTCTTTGATATTGACAATCAGCCGGCCGGACAGGTGATCACCCTGCGGGACATTACGCGGGAAAAACGTGAAACCAGCATCAATCAAGCTCTTTTCCGTATCGCAGGGGCTTTGCATCGATATCGAGGGTTGGATGCACGCCTTGGATTTATTACGAAAGAGGTCCAGAATCTGATGGGGGTGGAAGGTGCCTCCGTCATTTTGCTGGATGAAGAAAAAAAGGAATTCTTTTTCCGAGAAGCCAAATATGATGACGGTGAAACCGGCAAAAAAATGAAGGAGATCCGCTTCCCGGTCGACAAGGGGGTGGCGGGCCAGGTTTATCGGACCGGCAAACCGCTAGTTGTGCCGGATACTGCCAAAGACCCTCATTTTTTCGGCCAGGTGGATGAAAAATCTCAATACCAAACCCGCAGTATGCTTGACGTCCCCATTCAAATCCAGGACCGTCTAATCGGCGTGCTGTGTGCCGTTAATAAAAAAGGAGCCGCCTTTGAGCAGGCTGATATTGATCTGCTGGCAGCCATTGCAAACTATGTCGCGCTTCCCATTGAAAATGCCAGTATCAATGAAGAACTGAAACGATCGTATCAGGAGGTCAAGAGCCTCAACCGTGCCAAGGATCGCGTGATTCACCATCTTTCCCATGAGTTGAAAACTCCGCTATCCATTTTGAGTGCCTCCATGAGCATCTTAAAGAAACGGCTCGCCGGATTGGAGGATCATAACTGGGGCACCATTTTGGATCGTGCTCAAAGAAACCTGGACCGGCTGCTTGAGATGCAGTATCAGATTGAAGACATATTGCGGGAAAAAGATTACAAGATATACTACATGTTGTCTTCTTTGCTGGACGCCTGCAGCGATGAACTGCAAGTGCTGGTATCCGAGAGCCTTGAAGAAAAAGACATAATAGATCGGCTGCGTCAGCATATTGAAAAACTGTTCGGTCCCCACGATGCCAGGTCGGAAGAAATCCGGCTGGATCAATTTGTTGCGAAGCAGATTCAAGGGCTGCGAGCGCGATTTGCGCATCGCCAATGCCGGGTAAACGTGCTGATATCCTCCCCCGTACCGGCCGTCTGGATACCGCGGGCTGTCCTGGCTAAAATTGTTGACGGCCTGGTTCGCAATGCCGTCGAAAACACGCCGGACAGTGGTATCATCACGGTTACCGTAAGATCCGGCGAAATTGGTCCGGAAATAGAAGTCAGAGATAGCGGCATTGGTATTAGTGAGGAGAATCAGCGGTTGCTGTTTGATAATTACTTCACGGCCTATGACACCATGCAATATTCATCCCGTAATCCATATGACTTTGGCGCCGGCGGAAAAGGCTTTGATCTGCTGCGCATGAAAATATTTTCGGAACGATATCATTTCGAACTCAAAATGCAATCCAGGCGTTGTGGAGTCATTCCGGGGGATGCAGATGTGTGCCCGGGTAATATGGCAGAATGCGTTCATGCCGGACAAACCGGGGACTGCCTGGAATCCGGCGGCACCACGGTAACGGTGCAGTTTTATCCGGCGGATCGGTTCCAAAATAAGTAAACAGGTTTCAGGTTTCAGGTGTCAGTTCGCTCGTTTTTAAATCCTGAAACCTGACACCTCGTATGAAACTTTACGAATTTAAACTGCGAACCGCAGAATATCGAATATCGAACCGCAGAATATCGAAGGGTAGTTTCGCTTCGCCCAGTCATTTTTGTAAAATAGACAGAATTCATTCCTTCGACATTCGACATTCGACATTCATTATTCGATATTCGATATTCGCTTTTCAAAGTTTCTTTTTTTGATCAAACTGGCCGCTGCGCGGCCGGCGGCTGGGCTGACACCTGAAACCCGAAAGGCGGAGCAAAAAAACAAAATTGAGTTCTACCTGGTACCAAATTACATCATCTCATAGGAAACATTTATCATGAACCAATTCGATCAACAAAATCAGGTATTGCAGGAAGATTCGGATACAGCGGAACAATTTTTCCGTGAAATTGAAATTCAGTTTCTTATTCACGAACTCAAAGACCCGATTGCGATTATCGAAACCGGCCTGCGCACGCTGCTGGAGAAACAGGAAAAATTCGGCCCCTTATCTTCCAAACAGCTAAATACGCTCAAACGCACATTGCGCAATTCTAAAAAAGCCCGATCCATGCTGAACAATTTGCTTGAGATCGGACGCTCCGAATCCGGTTGTTTTATCTGTTCTCATTTTGAACCGGCCAAATCGGTTTACCAGGCCTTGAAAGATTCTCTGGAAATTATGACCGGTCCACTATCTGAGGAACTGGGTAAATATGAGGCCGAAAAAGATGCTGTTGAGCTGTTGTCCCAAAACGGCATCGTGCTGGAATTTTCTGCCCGTGTGCAAAATAGCGAGATTTTCCAGGATGAGATCAAATTTCGCCAGATTGCCGGCAATCTATTTAAAAATGCCCTTCATCATCGACGCTCACAGGTCAAAATCACGATGGATGTTGAAGATGGAAATCTGATTGTGGCGGTTTCCGACGACGGCCAGGGGGTTGAACCCGAACATCAGGATATGATATTCAAGCGCTACGCCCAGGTAAAGGAGTGTTCCATCGTGCCGCGTAAGGGACACGGTCTGGGTCTGGCGGGAGCCCTGATTCTGGCCAGGTGCCTGGGGGGAGATATTACGTTGGACAGCCGGCCAGGGCAGGGTGCCACGTTTCGTTTGGCGCTGCCGGTGAAGATGGAAGGCGAATGAATTGAAGTCGGAAGCCGGAATGCGGAATGCGGAATTTAGGAAGTGGCTTCCAGCCTTCCGCCTTCTAAAAATTCCGTCCTTTCCCCTATGCACTATGCGCTCAACCTCTTTCCCGCTTTCGGCCCTCACACTTCCGCCTTCGACTCGACTGCCGTTCGACAAGCTCAGGCCCCGAGCACGTCGAGGGGAACTCGTCACAGGCCTAGTTCTATCCTTCAGGGGAACAGATTCGCAAATGCCGCCTGATTTGCAGCTGAAAAAAGAGACGATATTAAATGCTGTTGACCAATATGAAAACGACGCGGTGATCATCACGCAATTAATCGGCAAAAAACAAGAAGATGTCTACACACGCGGCGGTCCGGTGCGTATGGGCTTTTTCAGTTATACGCGTGATCCGGGTTATTCAAGCTCAAACACGACGGTCCGGCTGGAAACGAATTTAGTGGAAAAGAGATGCAGGGCAAGAAAAAAACCTTGCGCTTAACCCATTTTTACGTAAAACCTGGAATAAAGGAACCCACCAGTATAATTACCCGCAAGGACCAACCCGATTTAACAAAAACCATAGCTTTGACAAAAGAGCCAGGCAATAACATTAATCTTAAAATCGATTCGAGGAACATCATGAAACGGTTGATAAAATGGATTCCAATTTTTCTGCTGATATTTGTTTTAGCGGGATGTCAGGAAGAAAGACCGCAAAAAGAAATGATCCGGATGGTGCGGGCCGTGCAGGTCAGTGATCCAGCTGAGTTTTCCAAGCGTTGGTTCCCCGGCCAGGCCAAGGCCACTCAGGAAGTGGACCTGTCCTTCCGCGTGGCAGGCCCGTTGGTAAAATTTCCGGTTAATATCGGGGATGAAGTACCCAAAGGTCAGGAGCTGGCCAGGATTGATCCGCGGGATTTTGAGGTGGAACGTCGCATTGCTCAGGGGCAGCTGGAACGAGAAAAAGCGGTATTGGTACGGTGGAGAGCGGGTATCTGGAACCGCCGATCACCCTGATGCGTTACAACCGGCAGCCGGCTATCGGGATTTCCATTACCATCGTATCCGGTGTCAACACGGTCGATATCGGTGAACGTATCGATCAACGCCTCGAGGACATTACGCCAATGCTGCCGATCGGCGTTGAAGCCCACCGGGTGCACTGGCAATCGGACATTGTACGGGAATCCGTCAGCAGCATGAAGGCGAGAAGATGGACAAGTTCCTGGAACATTTCGCCGAAGAGATTGAAAAATGTACCGAGCACTTTGGCGGGAAACTTTTCAAGTAAGTTTTTACTTGAGCTGATATCGAATTCCGCCCGAGACACAGAGGATAGAATTCGGAAGTGTGAATTCGGAATGCGGATTGATAGAACTCCGCGCAGAAGGCAAAGCTTTGGGCAAAAGGAGAAATCGAAATGGCTCTTACCGGCTTTATGAAAGCTGTTGTCCTTACGGGACATGGAGGATTTGATAAATTAGTAGTTCATGATGATTTTCCTGTTCCGAAGCCCAATAGCGATGAAGTGTTAATCGAAGTTGGCGCATGTGGAATTAATAATACGGATATCAATACCCGGATCGGTTGGTATTCAAAATCGGTTAGCAGTGGGACAACCACAGCTGGCGGGGCAGATGGCATTGATGATATATCAGAGGTTGATGCCACGTGGGGTGGGAATGTGGTAGTCTTTCCCCGCATTCAAGGTGCTGACGTTGCGGGCCGTATTGTTGCAGTAGGGCATGGGGTTTCGCGAAAGCGAGTCGGTGAACGCGTCATTGTTGATCCCTGGATAAGAGACCGTTCAGACCCAGAAAATAGGAACCTCGCGGGGTACTTTGGCAGTGAGCGAGATGGTGGATTCGCCCAATATACGACCGTCCCTGAAGAAAATGCGTTTGTTATAAAATCGAATTTATCTGATGCTGAATTGGCAACCTTTCCTTGCTCTTATTCAACGGCAGAACATATGCTCGATCGAATTGGGCTGCAGGAAAGGGAGAAAATACTGATACCAGGCGCCTCGGGTGGGGTGGGCTCAGCTCTAATCCAATTAGCTAAACGGAGAAAAGCGAAGGTACTTGCCATTACAAGCAAATCAAAAATGGATATGATGCTGGATTTGGGGGCGGATCATGCATTTGATAGAAACCAAAAAGGCCTTGAGCAAAATATTCGTGAGATCATACCTGGCGGAGAAGTGAATGCCGTCGCCGATATTGTCGGGGGCACCAGCTTTTCGATGTATCTCAATCTGCTGTGCCGGGGTGGACGTTATGTCACGTCGGGTGCTATCGCCGGACCTATAGTTGAATTTGATTTGCGTACATTATATTTAAAGGATCTTGAAATGCATGGCGCAACGGTTATGCAAGTCGGGATTTTTAAAAAGCTGGTGACTTACATTGAAAACGGTGAGATTCGACCCTTATTGGCGAAGAAATTTCCAATATCCCAAATTAAAAAAGCACAAGAAGCGTTTCTAAACAAAAAGCACATAGGTAATTTTATTATTTTGCCATAGAAGTAAATACTATAATTTAAGACAACGGCTGTGGAAAGGCAGCCTTCCATATATTTCCTATTGGGGGTTACCATAAAATGGAAATAATAAGAGCAAACCAGGCGCATGTTACAGAAATTTCAAGGTTGTTTGATCTTTATCGGCAGTTTTATAAATGTGAATCCGACCTTGATCTAGCGAAAGAGTTTATTGCGGATCGCATAAATAACAATGAATCAGTGATATTTGTAGCTATCGAAGGAAATTCTGCTAAAGGGTTTATCCAGCTATATCCTTCATTTTGCTCGGTAGAAGCAATAAAAATTTTCATTTTACACGACTTGTATGTTGATGAGTGTGGTCGCAAGTCAGGTATTGGAGAAGCGTTAATGAATAAGGCTACCGAATTTGCGAAAGAATCCGGTGCTTCACGTATAGAGTTACTCACGGCTTTTGATAATAAAGCGGGACAGCATTTATACGAAAAACTGGGTTACAAAAAAGTAATAGAAGACTTCCAACCATATTCATTCAAGTTATAAAAATTCATACCAGAGCAAGGAATAATGAGCAAAACAATCTCAACCTTGCGAGTTCTTCACTCTGTCCTCTGCGTGCCGAGTCATAGCCCTTTAGGGCGACGACGGCTCAGCTGTGCTTCTATGAACGGAATCGCCTTGCTCGTGTGAAATGCCAGGGCCTGGCACATGGCAATAATCTGTCCATTTTGATCGGTGACCTTGATGTCGTAGCCGGTGCATTTTTCAGAGCACGGAACCTACAATTTGGAGTAGATTCAAATTCAACCCTAGAACAGCAGCACGACTGAGGGCATCAATGTAAAAGTCAGGAGAATTGATTATTAACCCTAACATGGCATAAATTCTTGCCATCATATCGAGCCGTAAATAACTGTGGCCGATAATCCTAAAGTCTTCCGGTTTTTTAAGCGTTACGTTGTCTGGTATGGGAAGCTGAGCGGCTTTTGAGGCGAGCTCCCCATAACCCAGCTTTCGTTGGGACTGATTATGGATAACCATTCCTGTTTCTGCCCGACACTGACCGGCAGGAACATTCCAGGTCCCAGCGGCCGCAGCAATGAGCATTTCCCTGGCTGTCGCACCGGCTTTTCTCAAAATATCCCAGGACGTACGCACGCTGGTGCTTGCTGCGGTCATCTGGGTGTTAAAGGCAGGATTTTTATACATTGCCTCGGCAGGGGCGAATTGCACATCCACTTGCCCATAAAACCCTTCAATGGTGATGATATCTGTGCCGGCAACCTCCCCCACCGGCGTCACACAGGATAACCTTGCTTCGCCATCCAAGTGAACCGTACAAGCGCCGCATTCCGCTATACCACAGCTGTATTTGGTGCCTGTGAGGCCCAATTGCTCGCGAAGCACCCAATGAAGGGGCGTTTCAGAATCGACCGTCAGCATGTAAATCGTACCATTTACTCGTAAAGTTAACCTAGACAAATCTCCTTTTGTAACCGCTTCGCCGGCTTTCAGACAGGTGCTAACGACTATGTTCGCTCGTCCAATAGTTTAAAACGAATGTCTTTGGCCCAGGAGCGAATGGCATTCCAGTCCCGATAATCGCCTTCCAGAATCCCCCTTTTTCTCATGAGTTATCCGGCTGTTTTTCAAAGAATTTCCTTTTTAGTTTGAAATAGAGTATAAACCGATCACGTAAGGAATGTTTGTTGGTTGTGAAAAAAAATGTTAATAATTGTAAAAAATTGTAAAAAATGGAGCCATCTGTGGACAAAACGATTTTGATGGTGGATGATGATGCCAAATTGCGGGAATTGCTTGATGAGTATCTTCCCAAGCCTTTCAATCCCAGGGAACTTTTAGCCAGAATTAAGGCCGTACTTCGGAGACAGCCTCTGACAGATATTAAGGCGACTAAAGGCAGAGACGGCCTGCCGGTCAGGGCAGGGGGGATGGTGCTATATAAAGCCAAACAAACGCTGGTTGTAGAAGGCAAAGAAGTAGAGCTGTCGTCAACCGAGTACAAGGTGCTTGAGGTGTTAATGACCCACCCCAACACCGTAATGAGTCGGGATCGGCTCATGAGTATGGCCCGGGGCAAGGACTTTATGGCATTTGATCGAAGCATTGACGTTCACATCAGCAAATTGCGGGCGAAACTTGAAACCGATCCCCGTAAACCTGAGCGAATCAAGACGATCTGAAGAACTACTGAAGGACTGTATCAACCGTGGTACCTATAACGACTTGAAAAGACATCTTAATAATTGTTGCGAGATCCGTGTCCGTTTTCCCGTGGATCGATGAAAATTGTGTTTGCCTTAACTTGAATTTAAATAGTTCAATTGGGAGACGAAGAAGACACTGATTCTATTTATCTGAGGAATACCTAATCGAATCTTGAAATTTTATACAGTGAGGATACCATATATGGAATCCAGAAAAATCCGAAACTGGGACGGCACACAAACTTGGAAACCAAGTAAGGTTTCCCAGCCAAATGATGAAGAACAAATTGCAGCGTTGATTAAAAAAGCATTCGAAAATCAGAATCGCATTAAAGCCATTGGCAGTGCACTTTCGTGGTCCGACATTATTGACATCCCAGAGCATGTAATTCGGCTAAACAAAATGGATAAAGTGCTCAATGTAGATTATGATAATCGACAGATATGTTTACAAGCCGGAGCTCTTTTAAAAAATGTTAACGAGGTACTGGCTAAACACAGACTAGCGTTTGAAAATTTCGGTTCAATAGTACTTCAAACCGCAGCGGGATATATAGCCACCGGTACTCATGGAACTGGTGCCTCAACGCCAATTTTATCAACACGTATCCAAAAGATCCGGCTGATTGATGGTCTTGGCAATATCCATGAGTTAGATGCAGAAACCGATCCTGAACTATTCTCAGCTGCACGAGTCAACCTCGGGTGTCTCGGTGTAATCACTGAGATTACATTTGAATGTGTTGAAGCATTTGATCTTGAGGAGTGCCTTGAGCTGGTAAATTTTGACACGGCATTATCTGATTTGGACACCTACATAAAAACTAACGACTATTGCAAATTTTGGTGGCTTCCTTACACTGACAGGATCCAAGTTTACACATTCAACCGTACATCAAAGCCCAAAAAAGGAGCTGGATTCGCAGGTTTTATGGACCAATCGGGTCTATCCGGCCTACTTTTTTCGACCCTCATTACACTTGGCCGAAATATGCCGCAGATGGTCCCATTTCTCCACAACACTGTTCAGAATATTCACTATCATCCTCACAAACGTGTGGACAGGAGCGATAAAATTATTAAGGTCGCAAGCTCGATTCCAGTTCATCAGGAAACAGAGTATGCGATACCGATAGAGCACGCAGCCAGGGCAATCGATGAGACCAAAAGAATAATCTATGCTGGGGATTATAAGGTAAATTTTCCAATGGAGGTACGCTTTGTTGCGGCAGATGATATTCCGATGAGCCCGGCAAATGGTCGGAACAGTTGCTATATCGGGGCCTATGTCGGTAGCATAAAATGGGCTCGTAACTATTTTAGGGATTTTGAAGCCCTCATGCACGATTATGAAGGCCGCCCTCACTGGGGCAAGAGTTTTTCACGAACTGACGGTGAAATCAGGAAACTTTACCCAGATTATGAAAAATTCAACGAACTCCGTAAGAATTGCGACCCCAACGGAATTTTTCGGAATAGTTTTGTTGACCGTGTGTTCCCTGCTATCCGAGAATCAAACCATTGAGACTTTGCGTGGATTCGATTCCTTCAAACGCGAACCCATTCCCGCCGAAGGATTGTCGGCTGCAGATCTTGCGCAATGGTAGGGCGATGGGCTTAATGGCTGTGATGGAACGGTAGTTTATCCGATGATTTTTCGTAATGAACATGCAGCCAAGACAAAAAAGCTAATTCCTTTGATCTATTAATATACTCGACTCTTATTTAATTCCAGCAGCAACCCTAGATTTTTTTGCTGAAGGCCGCCAGAATATGCCGCCATAGGGTCGCGAGGGATTGTGATGCCCGCTCGTTATCCTTTATTATTTCTCACCCAATCGGTAGTACCTATCCCTGACCTCCACCAGGAGGAGGGTTAATATTTAAACTAATTATTTGCCAATTGATGTTTATTTTTGTATATAATGAAACCGAATTTCATAATATAGCAAATTTATCTCTATTTATTCTTAAGTTTGAAAGGTAATTATATCGAGTGGAAAAGCAAAACCTGAATACAAGCACAACCGCCTTGAAAGCACTACGCGTACTCGAGGCTGTAGCCTATGCTTCCACATCAGTATCTACTTCAGATGTTGCCGATAGTGTGGATATGGATAAGGCAGCGGTTTACCGTATGTTGATCACACTGGTAAACGCCGGTTATGTATTGCGGGATGAGAATTCAAAAAGGTACCGGCTTGGATACAAGGTCGTTTCGTTAAGTCGCAACCTATTGGCTGAGAATAAAATTTCAAGATTGGTTCGCCATACAATAGAAGAGATCTCGACTGAAACCGGTGAGACGGTTCATTACAGTGTGCTGGATGGAAATGAAACCGTTCTGGTCCAGAAGGTCAAAGGCAACCAGTTGATTGCAGTTGATTTCCAGATAGGCGATCGTGCCAGGATGCATTGCACTGCAATCGGGAAAGTTATGCTCGCGTATCAGGATGACCGATTTATTGAGTCAATCATCGATGCCGGGTTGCAGAAATTTGCCAGCAAAACCTTCACGCATCCGGATGAACTCAAAAAAGAACTACGTAGAGTCCGGTCCGAAGGATATGCCATTGATGACCATGAATTATCGGATGACATGCGTTGTGTCGCCGCACCAATCTTTGAGGGTAGCGGCAGCGTTCGGTCCGGTATCAGCATCTCCGGGCCTGATTCACGTTTTGATATGACCAAGTTGCTCGAATTAAAAATTCCGATGATGAAATCGGCCAAAAAACTTTCAGAGCAAATAGGCGGATCGCCCTGGTCTCAATAACTGCGGTTAATTTTACCTGGGTCGACCTTGTCCGTCTTGATAGGAAGCGGTGGATCAAACTCTATTTTTCTGATCATCCGCGCGACATCTGATATTCCTGCAACGTCCGACTTCATATAGAACCATGTCGGTATAACGATTTTCTGGAAACCCGCCTGCCTTCTCAGGCTGAAAATCTGGCTGAATCGTTATATCGAAAATATTGTTGACAACCTTCACATATTGGATCTAATACAATATTTAGTTTCCAATTTCATTATTTGAAATAGTAGTTTGAATTGCAAAGCCGCTTGACAGAAAAAATCTACCATCTGGCCAAAAAAAGGGGAGGACCATCATGAAAATGCTAATTGACAGTCAGTGGGTAAATTCCTCTGACGGCGATTTTCGAGAGATTCTTAATCCCGCTACAGGTGAGGCCATCGACCGTGTTCCGGTCGCAACCGTTGAAGATACACAAAAGGCTATAGATGCTGCTCAAATGGGCAAAAAGAGAATGCGCAGTTTGCCAGCCCATGAACGCTCAGGCATCCTGTTCAGGGTCGCTGAGCTGATGGGAAATCAAAGTCCCGATTTAAGCACCTTATTAGCCCGTGAAAACGGCAAGCCAATTCAGCAAACGCATGAGGAGGTGGCTGCTGCAGTGCGTATCTTTCGTGGATTTGCCGAAGAAGCCAAACGAATTTTCAGCCGTACGGTTCCCTTGGACACGGTTCCCGGAATGGAAAGGCATTTTGCGGTTACGATTCGCCAGCCATTGGGGGTGGTAGCTGCCGTGGTACCATTTAATTATCCGGTTGAGCTATATGCGCATAAAGGTGCGGCTGCCTTAGCTGCAGGGAATGCCGTCATTACCAAAGCCCCCAGCGACTGCCCACTTACCCTGTTGAAAATCGCCGAAATTATGGAATCCGCCGGTCTTCCAAAGGCCGCTCATCAGATTTTGACGGGTCCCGGTGAGTTAATCGGGGAGTACCTTGCCAAAGCCGAAGGCGTACAAATGGTAACAGTCACCGGCAGCACGCCGGTTGGCATTCAGATTTCCAAACTGGCAGCCGACACGCTTAAAAAAGTACATCTCGAGCTCGGTGGTAATGATGCGACCATCATTTTTGCCGACGCCGATCTTGAAAAAGCGGCAGAGGCAGTAATCTTAGGCCGTCTGGCGAGAGGCAACGGCCAGATTTGCTGTGCCGTCAAACGGGTGTTCGTGGAGGCACCGATACATGATCGTTTCGCTGAAATATTAACCGAGAAAACCGGCAAGCTTGTTGTCGATGACCAGATGAATGAAAATACAGATGTCGGACCCCTGATTTCTGAAAGTGCGGCCCAAAAAGTGGAAACCGCCATCCAGCAGGCTGTTGAATCCGGCGCCAAATTGTGGATCGGCGGGAAGCGCAGGCAGGCCTTTATCGAGCCCACAATATTGACCGATATTTCCCCGGAAGTCGAGCTTTTCCGCCAGGAAACATTTGGACCGGTGGTGCCCCTGGCTCCTTTTGAAACAGAAGCTGAGGCCATTTCCATGGCAAATGACAGCCCCTACGGACTGCAGGCCGCTGTTTTTACCAATGACATATCTCGCGCACTGGATGTCGCTCATAAGTTAGAGGCCGGCGGAGTTATCGTTAATTGGTCGTCGGCCATTAGGGTTGAAAGCTTGCCCTTTGGGGGGATCAAATTGAGCGGTCATGGCCGCGAAGGATTGCACGATACCTTAAACGACATGACTGAGCAAAAGACAATCATCGTTCACAATGCACTTTCCGCATCCGCTTCAGATGATTAGGAGAGCCCATGCCTCCGAGCGCTTTTTTGCACCTAAAGGGTATTACTAAAAATTTTGACGGTACCCAGGCCTTGAAGGAAGTCGATTTCATGGCCGAGGCAGGTGAGGTCCATGCGATCGTGGGCGAAAACGGTGCCGGCAAGTCGACCCTGATGAAAATCCTGGCGGGAGCACTGCAACCTGACGTGGGTGTGCTTCTGCTGGAGGGCAAATCCATTCAGCCGAAGTCACCGCAATATGCTTTTCGGCTCGGTATCAGAACCGTCTATCAGGAATTCAGTCTGGCCCCTCACCTGAGTGTGACCGAAAACATTCTACTGGGACAGATGCCGACCGGACGCTTTAAATGGTGGGTGGATTGGCAACAGGCATACGGTCGTGCAAATGAGCTTTTAGAATCAATTGGATTCAAGGGTGTGAATGTCCGGTCAACCATTTCGAGTTTGAGTGTTTCCCACCAGCAAATGGTTGAAATTGCGAAAGCTGTTGCCCAGAAGCCCCGGATTTTGATACTGGACGAACCTTCCGCTGTTCTCTCCCAGGATGAATTGAAACAGCTTTTTGCCTTGATCCATAGACTGAAGCAAGAATCAACTCTGGTATTGTATATATCGCATCGTCTCGATGAGGTCTTTGAAATTGCCGATCGCATTACCGTACTTAAGGACGGTGAAACTGTCGGTACGGTCCTACCGTCGGCAACGTCAGAAAACCAGCTGATCAAGATGATGGTCGGCCGCCCACTGGAGGCTATTTACCCTCAGAGGAAAAAGTTACCGGGTAAATCCATTTTAGATGTTAACAGTCTCAACAAAGTGGATATTTTCTCCGATGTGTCCTTTACGGTAGCCGACGGAGAGATTCTTGGCATGTTCGGTCTGGTTGGCAGCGGTCGGACTGAGGTGGCCCGCTGTATTTTTGCAGCGGACACGCCGGATTCCGGTACAATAAAAATCGATTCCAGGACAGTGCACCTGAAATCTCCGTGTGATGCCGTACGGACCAATATGGCTATGCTGACGGAGGACCGCAAACGTGACGGATTGGTTATGCAATGCTCCATTTGTGATAATGCCGGACTTGCGACGATGCGGCTGGTCAGCCGCTGGTCATACCTCCTGCGGGGGCAGCAGAAAAAATTGGTTCAATCCAAGGTTCAGGAATTGTCAATCCGACCTGCAGATATCAGTCGCAAGGTGAGAGAACTCAGCGGCGGCAATCAGCAAAAGGTAGTATTGGCCAAATGGCTGCTTTCCAATGCGAAGCTTATTATTTTGGATGAACCGACCAGGGGGGTTGATGTTGCCACCAAGGTTGAAATTTATCATCTGATCGGCGAACTGGCCGATGCGGGTGCGGCTATTATTCTGATATCGTCAGAATTGCCGGAGATACTCGGCCTGAGTGATCGGATTCTTGTCATGCGTGAGGGCAGACTGGCCGGTGAATTCGACGGTGTGCAAGCTGATGAGGAATCCCTGTTAGCATGCGCGGCCGGGATAAATGTTTAACGATAACCGCGTAAATCTATATTGGCAGGAGAATTGAATGCGGCAGCTAAAAGAAATCAGCAGTCCCGGTTTACAGCAGATGAAATCCCAAAGACGGTTTGCGGACTATGGGTTTATGGTAGCCTTTTTTATTCTACTCATAATCGCAGCCACCATGACCGATGTTTTCTTTACCCAGCGCAATTTAAGCAATCTATTTCGCCAGATTGTTACAAATGGTCTGCTTAGCTTCGGCATGTTAATAGTTATTCTAAGCGGCGGCATCGATCTTTCAATCGGTCCGATTGTTGCACTAACAGGGATCATGGCGGCCGGTCTGCAGGCCTACATGTGGTTTCCGTTTGCGATCATCATTGCGCTGCTGGTTGGAATAACAGTAGGAGCCGCCAACGGATTCTTAGTTGCCCGATTCAAGCTACAACCGTTTATTGTTACCCTGGCGACTATGGGTGCGATCAGAGGTATCGTTTACGTCTATTCCGAAACGCCAAAAGTGCCGACTGATCCTGCTTTCCGTGCCCTGCTGGGCGGTGGATTCATCGGCCCGGTGCCCATTCCGGCTTTGATCATGATCGGTTTTCTGCCTTTAGTCTGGCTGTTTCTTAATCGAACGACGATGGGACGCGCTATTGTGGCAATCGGCGGAAATGAGGAAGCCGTGAGATTGGCCGGTATCAATGTAAGGGGCCACCTGATTTTAGCTTATGTCATTTCCGGTTTTTTCGCCGGTATGGCTGGAGTACTGCTGGCATCTCGACTCGGCATCGCCCAACCAAGTGTCGGAGTCGGCTACGAGCTTGATGCAATTGCAGCGGTCGTAATTGGTGGAGGAATTCTGGGCGGCGGCGGGGGTAGTGCCATCGGTACCATGGGCGGAGTGCTGGCTCTGGGGGTAATCGACAATTTACTGAACCTGTTCAATGTTCAGTCGTATTATCAACAGATTTTAAAAGGACTTATTATCCTGTTTGCCGTGCTGGCACGCCGTAAAGAACTGTAAATCAGATTTGAATTGAATCAAGGACGGTACTTCGGATCAAAGAAAGGAGGCGCAACGATCCACCAATTCACTTGTTAAAGGCTTGCTGAAAATTCTTACAACCACAGCGGACAAAGGAGGTCAAAAAATGAAGGCAAGAATAACGCTTAAGATTTTATTGGTAATTCTGATAATTTGTAGCTTGAGTCTGCCAGTTTGGGGTGCTGATAAAAAGATACGTCTCGGCATGGTCAACTTTTCGCTGTGCTGTCCGTATTTTATCGGCATGTCAAAAGCCGTCGAAAGTGAAGCAGCATTTTACGCGAACATTAAACTGTTTACTACTGATGCCGATGGCGATGCCGCTAAATTGACATCCGATGTCGAGGATATTCTGGCTCGCAATGTCGATGGCCTTATCATCAGTGGTGCGTGGCTTGAAGCCGCTCCGGCCGCATTAGATTCCATAAAGCGGGCCGGTATTCCGGCGGTTATGGTAGATCGATTGTTAAAAGGCGGGGACTACACCAGCTGGGTTGGACCTGATAATTTTACCATAGGCGTGCAGGACGGCCAGTATATTGTTGACAGATTAAAAGGAAACGGCCTGCTGGTGGTGCTGCGCGGTGGACCGGCTGACAATTCCATCGGTCTTAATCGCACCAATGGCATGCTATCGGTTGTTGAAAAAAGCAAAATTAAAGTTGAAAAAGCGCCCGATTTCGGTGGCTGGAGCTCAGATGGGGGATTCAAATTAATGGAAGGGATGCTGGCCCGATTTTCAAAAATCAGTGCGGTATTCTGTGAAAACGACTCCATGTGTCTGGGAGCTCAAAAGGCCATCACCGATGCCGGCCGCTCCAGGGAAATGTTTTTAGTGGGCGTTGACGGCGAAAAGGCGGCCCTGGTGAATATCATGCAGGCTGACAGCAACTATGCGGCAACCGGCCTCAACAATTCCGATCAAATCGGACGGGCAGCATTTCACCGCATGATGGCCATCCTGGCTGGTGCAAAAGCTCCACAGAAAACCGTACTACCCTCCCCACTGATCACCAAAGACAATGTCTGCCGGCATTACAATCCGGACAGCGTATTTTAACCGCAACTCTTGAACTAAGTTCCCTCAGGCGAATATTTAATTACCTGAGGGAACTCAGCTAAAATTCGAAAGTCACCAATTTTGATTATCTATCAAACACTGCTTTCCGAATACCAACCAGTGATCCGCTTTTACTCCATTTAACAGTAGTGTGGTACGTTTCAGAGTCAAACGACCAATCACTTATGCGGTTCAACATAACGGGCCTTAATCCGTTCATCTGTAAAGGAGATTGTTTGGGCTTCAGCATAGCGCGGCAGCAGAGCTTTCGCCATAGCGAGACCTGCCCCGCTAACGACAGCCAGTGCTGAGGCTTTATTCAGGAAATCGCGCCTTGTCATCTGGGTGCTTATAGGAACGGAATCGCCTTACCCGTACGAAATGCCAGGGCCTGGCACAGGGCAATGATCTGGCCATTTTGATCGGTGACCTTGATGTCGTAACTGGCGGTTTTGCGGGTTTGGCTCACCCGGCGCGCTTCAGCCTGCAATCGTTGGCCCGGTTCAGGGCTGGACACATAGGTGACATTTACGGTTAAAGCCACCGCGATCGTGCCGTCGGTCTGCCCGGCGGTTTCAAACGCTTCGTCGATCAGGGAATATACCGCTCCGCCATGAGCCCGGGCGTAGATATTGTTCATTTTTTCGGGCTCATAAATCATGTGCACCAACGAATAGCCGTCGCCCAGTGCCACAAGTTCCATCTGCAATGCCTGAGCATATGGTTCCTTTTTTACGGCCTCAAAAATTGCCTCTCTCACATTTTGATCCATTCATTTGTCTCCAGCCTGAAGGGTAACAATTTAATTATAGGTTTTTACCTATACCATACCGACCTGCCGGATCAAGTCTCCCTGGAAACAATTTAGCGCTTGACATAAATATTTAATTTCGATTAATAGATTATAGCTTTAATAAGTCTGACCTAATTAATCCGCCCTCTACTTGTCCCTTATAAAATAAAAATTCTTAGAGCGTTTGGATCAAGCCCAAGACGTTATTGATAATCCAAGGAAGACCGGCAAACCACCGATATCGGAACGCTATTTTGACAACCGCTCTAATTTGGAGGCCTTTATGACTTACATTTCGTATGTTTAAAATATTTTAATTTTCATTCAAGCAATATTTGTAAAAATATCAGTTAGGTACCTTCAAACAACCACCATTGGTCATGTA
>CACVKW010001297.1 GCA_902749685.1 Olavius sp. associated proteobacterium Delta 1
CTCCTGTTAAATCGGGCCGGCGTCCGGCCGCAACGCCTTGCTTTACGAACTCCAGATAATGTCTGCGGGCTTCCAGAACCTTGCCACCAAAAAGATTAAGTATATAATCGACATCTTGAAAACCAGGCTCTGTTTTTCC
>CACVKW010001298.1 GCA_902749685.1 Olavius sp. associated proteobacterium Delta 1
ATAATGTCTGCGGGCTTCCAGAACCTTGCCACCAAAAAGATTAAGTATATAATCGACATCTTGAAAACCAGGCTCTGTTTTTCCCATCAGGGCGTAATGCCCGCAGTAAGGGTATTTATTTAACCCCTTTAA
>CACVKW010001299.1 GCA_902749685.1 Olavius sp. associated proteobacterium Delta 1
ATCCAACTTCGCTGCTGCAATGAAGACCATTGAAAGTATTGACTGATCCTGGATTCTGGTTGCTGGATACTGGATGTCGTTGAAATTCACCGATAGTGTACTGTTAGATATCCAGCATCAAGTATCCCCGCTGAAACGGGATCTCCGCTCCGACAAGCATCCAGCATCTGCCCGGAAAAAGCAACGATCTCAGACATAACGGCCAGGCTAGATGACAAGAATTTATGCAATGTTAGGGTTAAGACCTCACTCAAAAAATAACTTCACACTTTGAACGTCGATCCATCCCGTTCGGCGGCGTTGCGGTTCCAGACCATATCATCGCCGGGATCATCGGGATCCGATCCGCTACCTTTTCCAACTATCCGGCCAGAAGATGTCGATTTCGGCAATATCGCCGAATAGATCGCAAAGCTCCTGCTTTATCGGATAGGTGTCGTTGGTGAGCCAGCGCGGCAGCAGGTTGTCATAGAAAGCGCTGCCAAGAATGCCGCTGGCGCCGCCCGGTAGATTCGTTGCGGCCTGACTGCTGTGCCGGTTCTGACTGATTTGGCCGACATAGCGCCGGACCGGTCCGAATTCGAACATAAACCCATTGCTGCCGTCCGCACGGACGTCGTGACTTGAGGCGTCGACTACACCGAAACCGCCGTCGGTCGCAAGACCGGGTAGATCATCAAAGGAGGCCGGGAAGCCGCCGGCGGCCGGTGGAATGCTGAACGGTGTTCCCAGAGGATGATCAAAGACAATCCGGTGCAAGCGCCCCCAGCGATAATCCGCCTGATTGGATGACCCGCCAAAGGCGTCGGCAAATGCCTGATCGGCCAACATATCGAGGGCTTCGGCCAGACTCTGGAGGATAATAATGTCGCGTCTGGCCGGCGCATCTTCAACTTCCGGAACCATAAAAAAGTTTAACCCGGATACACCGAAACCCTGGTTATCGTCAAAATGGTCAAGCAGGTTGCGCAGCGCGGTCATTGTTCGCATGCTGTCGGGACGCGGCATCTCGATTCCAGCCAGACCGCCGACAGCCAGCAGCGTCTGATCCACCGTATTGGCAATAAACCGGCTGCGCCAAACGGAATAGATGGTGGCCGCAATGCTGTTTTCAATTTCCAGCGCCGATGGTTCGAATTTTTCGCCGTCAATATCACTGGAATCGTAACCTTCCGCCACCCCGGTTGGGGTGGAGAAGTCCCAGGCACGCAGGCGCTCCAGCGCCTCCTTGACACCCGTATTTTGTCTTAAGTTCAGCAGCAGCGGATGGGCGGCAGCGGTCTGAGCTGTGGCATTGTCAAAGGCCTCGATGATAAAAGGGGTGAAGACCTGCGCGTCGAGCATGACCACGTCGGCCTGGATTTCCTGCATGTCCTCAAAAGTAACCGGGCCCCGGGACAGCATCTCGCCAAGCACTTGATGGATCCGGCCTGCACGGATGCCGATGCGGTAGCCGTGATTCAGATATAAAATACCCTGGCCGCCATCGCGCATTTGGTTCACCGGATTGTTGTCGAAGGTGGTGCCGATGGGATCGTTGTTGGCGCTGATCAAAAAACCGTCCGCCGGATTGATCACCTGGGGCATCTCATCGAAAGGCAGAATTTCAAACGGCACGCTCTGCCAGGGTTGTGGATTTTGCACGGGCAACCACTCATGGCCGCCTGGGCCGTTGCGAATGAAATATGGCGGAATGCCAGCGACGAAGCCGGCCTGCAGGTCTTCGCGCAAAGGAATTTCAGGGCTGGTAAAGTAGGCAATGTTCCCATCTATGTCGGCATAGGCAATATTCTGGGCGCCCACGTCTAATATTTGTGCACCGGCGATAAATTCATCCATATTACGGGCATGATTCCAAAGACGAACGGATTCTGAGTCTCGGGTGCCGCTGAATCCGGTGTACTGGACGCTCAAAGCGATGCCGATGCCTTTGTCTTCATCGAAATCGAGGCTGAGAATCGGCCCGTTGTTGCGCCGCGGTACGATGAGTACTGCCGGAGGAATAACGGTGTCGTCACCCACCGGCGTGCCCGGTATTGCGACCTCCAGAGAGTCCGGCGTGCCGTCTCCGATAACGTTGAACCAAAAGACCTGCGGCAGGGGAATAATGGGTTCCAGGCGGTCCTTGTGGATGATACTCAGGCCGCTGGGGGACGATTTATCGGAAACAACCTGCTCTTGGAAAAAATCAGTGACATCCGATGGGTTGAAGGTGGTGCCCCAGGCGATGTATTTGTTTTGACCGAGCATAACGTATGGCAGGCCCGGAAAACTGCTGCCGAAGACATTGATTCTGCTTTTTTTAGCGTGCAACCCGGGGAAGCCGGTATGCATTGCGCTGAGATGGTTCTGATAAAAGGTGGCCGGTGTGCCGAGAGGCAGGTGCGGGTCGTTGGCAATCAACGGCAGGCCGCTGGCGGTATGATCGCCGCCCACCACCCATTCGTTGCTCCCTTTGGCACTCCTGTCGCTCAGCAGCATATTTCGCAGCAAGGGGACCGTCTGCACCCGGTTGACGTATGCTCGCACCAGTTGCAGAGTCTTCGGCTGCAGATACTCGCCGGTGCCTGGCGTATGGCTGGATTGCGGTGTTGCATGCCGGGCGGAGTCAATGCGCGATTGGGCCAAAAAATACGCATCACCACCGCCAAACGGTATCGTCGATAATGGAACAAAGGGCGCGCTGCGAAATAGATCTTCGAAGAATAGCGCCCGGCCGTTAAAGCTTTGCGACGACAGGTCGCCGACCATCTGATAGGTCAGCAGCGCTTCGGTCCGGGAGATGTCTTCAAGGTCGAATGAAAGACTGAATGCGATCAGCTTGGCGACAGCCAGACTGTCCAGCTGGGTCCAGGGCGCAACCTTGGTGATTTCCAGCGCGTAGTACTCAGGCGGCAGATCGCTATTTGCCAGATATGCATTGACACCGCTGGCATAGGCACGCAATGCAGCCCGCATTTCTTCTGAAATAACGGCCAGGGAACGCTCGGCCGCGCGCCGCAGCCCGATGGTGCGAAGCTCGACGTCGCCGGCAAGGACATTTTCGCCGAGTAATTCCGCCAGCGTACCGGCGGCGTTGCGCCGCAGGAGATCCATCTGAAAGAACCGGTCGCGTGCATGTGCGTATCCCTGGAGCAATATGAGATCGTGCTCGTTCATCGCAAAAATGTGGGGGATACCGTTGTGGTCGCGAATGATCGTCGCTCCGTGCTGCAACTCGGGTATCTTAACTGACGTGGCGGCGGTGACCGCCGGAACGATAACAAAAAGTTGCAGCACAACCATCAATAGTAGACGTCTAATCATCATCAAAACCTCCTATGCCGGAAAATCATCCGGATCAGTGTATACTGAAAAAGATATTTGATCTATGGGACGTTGTTGACTTGGTTGACTTATTGTCTCGCCCGTTTTATGATTTTTGATATGGCCGATGTCGAAACACCCACCTGCCTGGCAACTTCGGCTAACTCAACCCCATGCCCCTTTACCAATTCAATCGCAACCCGGTTTCGAACTCCACTTACCTCCTTGCGACGGCTGCCCCCTGTTAATCCATCAGTGGATACTTTTTCATTTTTACATATTTTGCTTATATATTCATCAATTTTCTGATGATTCTCGCTCACCGGCAATTGAAATTTATTTCTGCCTTCAGCTTCTTTGATGATCCGCTCGACGAATTCACCACTGCCTAATATCCGATCATCACTTAATTCACGTTCCCCCGAACGGCGCATTGCCTTAACCGCCGACCAACCGCCCAAGGAGCGGATTAACCCGCCACCAACTGGGATAGACTTTTAACCAACTTGGCCCGCAACGGATTTAAATAAATGTAACGCACAAGTTCCGTAAAATAAGCATCTTCATCGCAGACAATCGACTTATAGCGGTTTTGAAATAAATGGCCCCAGCGGCGGTGACGGCGATTATAAGAAACAGCATAACCGGTCAGTCCGCCTCAGGCGGAACGCATGAAACCGGATAGACCCATTTCAGAGCTGCGTAAAAGAATGTGAGCGTGATTGGTCATAATCGCCCAAGCATAAATGCGGGTTTTAGTATCGGCACAAATATCTCCGAGACGCTTTACGAAATTTTTACGGTCGGCAACATCATTGACAATCCGCCGTCTTTCGATTCCCGGCACCATGACATGATGCCGGGTCCCGGGGGCATCTAATCGCGCTCGACGCGGCATCGCATCCCTCCTGCCATGGTATTTTCAACTTACATAGCACAATTAGCCCTCTCAGTCAACAATGTCCCCAAGTTGAGCCCTATCTCCTGGCAGCGCGATGGATTTTTGTGAAGCAGGTATCCCAAATCAGTAGCAGGATATTTTTTATTTGTAATTGATAGCAACATGAGGTTTCTCGTTTTAAGTGAACAGATGATTTATTAAAATTTTGGATTTCAAAAAGTTTGCGAACGCAGAGTTAAGTTGCGGGCAGGAAAGCAAGAGCAAAAGAGCAATACAATTAGAACGGTTGAGATGTTGATAGTTGAAAAAGCCGCCAGCCCTGCCTGTCAATCTTAAACGTTTTGTTCGGCAAATCGTTCCCTGGATTCTCTAACCGCCGCAAGTATATCTTTTGTCGTTGCTTTGGTTTGGATTCCTGGAACATCGAATGGGGATTTTTTGCTTTTCCTAAAAATTATCGAAAAGGTTTCACCGCCTCTTCTCTTAATAAGAACCTCTTCATTTCTTGCGATATTAAGAACATCGGAAAGACGCTGTCTGGCTTCAGAATATGTATACACTTTCATGTTAGCTTACTCCAAAATTGTAATCCCCATCTCCCGTGCCACCCTCTGCATTCCAAGGTCAAGCGTAAGCAACGGGCTACGGAGGTTTTCAGCGCATTTTAAAAAATATGCATCATATGCGTATAGGTTAAATCTAATAGCGATGCTTAAGGACGATTTTATGTCAGTATGCCTCAAATCCACCGGTACCTGTTGAACAATCTCCCATGCCGATTCGACTTCCTCTTTTTTCAATGCGTTTTTTTTCATCATTGCCGTTAATGCATTCCCAATTTCAAATGGCAAAACGTCAGGAGCGATTAAATCGTGGCCTTCAGTAAGTTGAATGATTTTGCCCTTCTCTGGCTCGTTTAAGGCAACGGCAATAAATGTATTTGTATCAGCAATTATTTTCATGAGTACAATTGTACGCTTCTATAACAGATTTGTCAAGCCGAAAATCAGTGAAGAAAGGGCCGAACCAACAAATCTGCCGCACGACTTTTTGCGTCGGCTTCCGGGTAAAGGCACCGCTTGCGCAGCGCCCTCCCCACAGATCCGTACGTGAAGCTTTCCCTCATACGGTTCCTCGGTTCAGGC
>CACVKW010001300.1 GCA_902749685.1 Olavius sp. associated proteobacterium Delta 1
GTATTGACTGATCCTGGATTCTGGTTTCTGGATACTGGATGTCGTTGAAATTCACCGATAGTGTCCTGTTAGATATCCAGCATCGAGTATCAAGCATCCAGCA
>CACVKW010001301.1 GCA_902749685.1 Olavius sp. associated proteobacterium Delta 1
GCAACTCATCTAACATCGTCTGTAATTGTAGACTCCGTTTCGTTTGCTAACATATGTGAACAATCCGGATTGAAGGATCGACTTTGGTACCCAACCAGAAACAGGAAACAACCACACTGCCAAGGTCCCTTCCGTTTTCAATATACGGTTCATTTCGGGTAAAAGCCGATTCAAGGGCAAGAAAGGGAAGGGAATCACACCAAACAACAGCACCTTGTCTACGCTTGCGGCATCCAATCCTGTATCCAGAGCATCGCGTTTAACCACACGGACATTTTCTAAACCAGCGGCCTGAACTTTTTTTGATACCCGTTTGGTATAATCTGAAAGTGCGTCCATCGCCA
>CACVKW010001302.1 GCA_902749685.1 Olavius sp. associated proteobacterium Delta 1
CCAGGATGCGCTCATCGCCCTTCATCCTGCTCTCGCAGTTGCGCATGGCTCTTAATGCGGACCATCCTCCGGCGCTTCGCACCAACCCACCTCCTGTTAAATCGGGCCGGCGTCCGGCCGCAACGCCTTTCTTTATGAACTCCAGATAATGTCTGCGGGCTTCCGGAAACTTCCCGCCAAAAAGGTTCAGTATATAATCGACATCTTGAAAGCCAGGCTCTGTTTTTCCCATCAGGGCGTAATGTCCGCAGTAAGGGTATGTATCCAACCCCTTTAATTCCTCCACGATTCCGGCTCGCAAGGGATTCAAG
>CACVKW010001303.1 GCA_902749685.1 Olavius sp. associated proteobacterium Delta 1
GATCGTTGCTTTTTCCGGGCTGATGCTGGATGCTTGATACTCGATGCTGGATATCTAACAGTACACTATCGGTGAATTTCAACGACATCCAGGATCCAGCAACCAGAATCCAGGATCAGTCAATACTTTCAATGGTCTTCATTGCAGCAGCTAAGTTGGATTTCAAAA
>CACVKW010001304.1 GCA_902749685.1 Olavius sp. associated proteobacterium Delta 1
AACCTGGCTGTCACTGCAGGCGGTGGCCCTGATTCACACGGCCGGAGCGTTTGCGATCCTGTCGTTTATTGTGGTGCATGTGTACATGATTACCACCGGTCACACGTTGTTTGCCCACACCCGGGCCATGATCACGGGCTGGGAAGAAGTGGCGGACGAAGAATCGGTGGGTGACTGGGAGTACAAGACAAAGGCCGCATAAAACAATAGGGGACCTTGAAAAGCAGGTCCCCTATTGTTTTATATTAAAAAGTTTTTTAGCTCTTAGTATACAGCCGTATACTTTCCTTGAAATCACCTGAATCCGATAAACTGTGCCATTGCTGCCCCCGTTGGAGCCACTTTTCCTGGGCACAGTCTCGGAAAAAGCATAGAGCATTAATAGTATAAATTATTAATGGTTTAAATAAAGTGAATATCAGACGAATTACTTCTTTAACGGCGCTATTGTCGTTTATTATACTCTTTATTACCATTGTTGTTCTATACATCGTGCCCCAGGGACGCGTGGCTTACTGGGCCGATTGGCGCCTGTGGGGGATGACGAAAGAACAGTGGGGCAATATTCACATCAATATCGGTCTGCTTTTCCTGTTAAGTATTTTATTGCACATCTATTATAATTGGAAACCCCTGCTAAACTATCTGAAAAATAAGGCCCGGCAGTTGAAGGTATTGACGTCCGAATTTAATGTGGCCCTGGTGCTTACCTTGATATTTGCCATCGGAACTTATTTTGAAGCGGTGCCCTTTAACTGGGTTCTGGAATTCAACGGCCACATTAAAGATCGCGCTGCGGTTAAATACGGGGAGCCGCCATACGGACACGCCGAGCTGTCGACCCTGAAAGCATTTGCCTCAAAAACCGGTCTGGATCTAGCCGGCAGTCTGAAACGGCTGAAACAGGCAAATATGGTATTTGACAATGAAAACCAATCACTCAAGGAGATTGCCAGGCTAAATGACATTTCCCCTCAAAAAGTATTTCTGGCGATGAAGCCCAGCGGTAAACGCAACCGA
This sequence comes from Olavius sp. associated proteobacterium Delta 1, assembly GCA_902749685.1. Classification (GTDB taxonomy): domain Bacteria; phylum Desulfobacterota; class Desulfobacteria; order Desulfobacterales; family JAFDCJ01; genus JAFDCJ01. The sequence goes on from CACVKW010001304.1 coordinate 1,021, forward strand.
TCAGACGGCCTGCCGCCAACACCACCGCCGGGAGCGGGAAACAAAACCCTGGCTGATTTCAGCAGGGAATACAGCGTAGATATTCAACAGATATTAAAAAGCCTCACCGATGAAAATGTATCGGCCAGTGCCGATATGACCATCAAACAAATTGCCCGGCAAAACAGTATGGCCCCGTCCGATGTCTATACCCTCATGCGCCGGGTAGCTGGAAAATAGACATCCCGACCCCTCAGTTAATTTCGGTTTATTGATCCTGGAACCGGATCTGGATTTGATGACCAAAGACGGAATGGCGATTTGCGCCGGCCACCGGTTTCTCAACCAACTGGTATGAAGCAGCCCTCTTTTTCTATTTCCTTGACAGTTCCGTTGTTAAATAATATTCATTCCCTAATAGAAATTTTGTAATTATTGAGTGGTTCATGGCTTCCGGGTACATTTGAGAAAGTTCTATGAAATAAAGTAACTTTAAACGGTGAACCCTGAACCTTTGCCCGCTTAAGATATATCAATCTAGTGCAGTCATCTTTAGATTTACAGGCCTAAAAATGGAGGTGAAAATGTTAATGAAATTCTGCCTGTTTGTCTCCTGATAGGACAAAAGGTCCTATCGCGTGCCTTTCGCTACGACTCTAATTTCCAAGAATTGCTCAACCCATCTTATTTTGATTACGATCATTTAGGGTGGAAAACTATTGCACTAATAGAAGGAGGGAAAGCGATGAAGACAATTTCAAAGGTCATTTTAGGAGTATTTTTATCGGTAGCGCTGGCGTGCGGTCCTGCCGTCGCCGGTCAGCTTGTAATCGGCCTGGGATCCGAACCATCGTCCATTGATCCGCACTATCACAATCTGGGACCCAACAACCAATTGGCCCGCCACATCTTTGAAAGTCTGGTCCATGCGGACGAGAACCAGCGTCTGGGTCCGGGGTTGGCCGTGTCCTGGAAACCCGTCAACGACACAACCTGGGAGTTTAAATTGCGCCGGGGCGTGACGTTTCACGACGGCTCGCCGTTTACAGCCGACGATGTGCTTTTCACCTTTGAGCGGGCGCCAAACGTTGAGGCAAGTCCTTCCTCTTTTGCGCTTTACACCAAGGGTAAAACGCTCAAGAAGATCGATGATTATACCCTCCACATCATCACCCCGAAACCCTATCCGTTGATGCCCAACGACGTGTCCACGATCTACATTATTTCCAAGAAAAACGGGATGGGTGCCAAAACCGCTGATTATAACTCCGGCAAGGCCACCATCGGCACCGGGTCCTACAAGTTCATCGAATGGATACCCGGCGACAAACTTGTCATCGAGAAAAATCCCGATTATTGGGGTAATAAAGCCCAGTTCGACCGGGTCGTGTTCAAGCCGATCAAGTCAGATCCGACCCGTGTCGCCGCGCTGCTGGCCGGTGATGTCGACATGATCGACAATGTGCCGACAGCCGATATCCCCCGGTTAAAAAAGAGCGCCGACGTGGTTCTTTCCCAGGGGGTTTCCAACCGGGTCATCTACCTGCACCTGGACCAATTCAGGGATGATTCACCGTTTATCACCAAAACCGGCGGCAAGAATCCCCTTATGGATCAGCGGGTGCGCAAAGCGATTTCACAGGCTATTAACCGCCCTGCGATTGTGGATCGCGTGATGGAGGGGGTGGCCATCCCGGCCGGGCAGCTCCTGCCGGAAACCTTCTTTGGGGTCAGCCCCAAGCTTAAGCCTGAAACCTACAATCCGGAAGCCGCCAAAAAGCTTTTGGCCGATGCGGGATTTCCGGACGGCTTTGGCCTCACCTTGCATGGACCCAACGATCGCTATATCAACGATGCCAAGATCTGTCAGGCCATCGGCCAGATGCTGAGCCGGGTCGGCATTGACACCAAAGTTGAGACCATGCCCAAATCCGTATATTTTCGCAAAGCATCACGTGGCGGACCCAACAAGTCACCGGCCTTCAGTTTTATCCTGGTCGGCTGGGGCTCGGGAACCGGCGAGGCCTCATCACCGCTCAAGTCCTTGCTGCACACCTATGACAAGTCAAAAGGTTTCGGTGCTTCAAATCGGGGCCGATATTCGAATACTGAGGTAGACAAGTTGATCGAGCAGGCCCTGGCTACAGTAGATGACGGCAAGCGCGAGAAGTTTCTGCAACAGGCGACCGAGATCGCGATCCAGGATCTGGGCATCATCCCGCTGCATTACCAGGTCAATACCTGGGCGACCCGCAAAGGTTTGGCATACACACCGCGCACGGATGAATATACGATGGTCATGAGTGTGGTCGTAAAGTAGGTGATGCCGTTTAGGAATTGAGTGCTAAAGGTTTCAGTGTTCAGGTGTCAGTGTTCAGGGCTGACACCTGAAACCCAAATCATACAACCTTGGATTCATTGAAGTTCTGGTTCCCGATAAAAGGCTCTAAAGTTTAAAAGGAACGCGCGGCCATGTCCGTCTTTATTATCCGAAGATTAATCCAATCGGCGCTCGTCATTGTCGCGATGTCGTTGATCGTATTTTTTTCGGTCAATGTGATCGGCAATCCGGTGGATATTTTGATAAACCCGGAGTTCGATCAGGAGGAAATGGACAGGGCCATCAAAGCGCTCGGGCTCGATCTTCCGATTTGGCAACAATATCTGCACTTTGTTAAAAATGCGTTCCAGGGCGACTTTGGACGCTCATTTGTTTTCGGGGAGTCGGCCCTTAAATTAATTGTACAGCGCGTGCCGGCCACCATGGAGCTGGCTTTCACGGCCTTGATTTTGTCGATCCTGATTGGTATTCCGCTGGGTCTTTTTTCCGGATTAAAACCCGAATCTCCGGTTTCAAAAACTATTATGGGTGGATCGATTTTGGGATTCAGTCTGCCGACTTTCTGGGTCGGCATCATGATGATCATGATTTTTGCGGTGATGCTGGGGGTTTTGCCGTCCACCGGGCGGGGTGAAACCGTGACAATTCTGGGGATGAGGGTCAGCTTCCTTACCTGGGATGGGCTCAAACACCTTTTGATGCCCGCCATCAACCTGGCCCTGTTAAAAATATCGCTGGTTATCCGACTTACCCGCGCGGGCACCCGTGAAGTGATCCTGCAGGATTATGTGAAATTTGCCAGGGCCAAGGGGCTGAGCAACCGGCGGGTCATTTTTGTGCATGTTTTAAAAAACATCCTCATTCCGGTCATTACCGTGGTCGGGCTCGAACTCGGCAATTTGATTGCCTTTTCCGTGGTCACTGAAACCGTGTTTGCCTGGCCGGGCATGGGAAAATTGATCATCGATTCGATTCAATTGCTGGACCGCCCGATTATCGTGGCCTATCTGATGATTATCGTTTTTATGTTTGTTACCATCAACCTCGTGGTCGATATTCTTTACTCGGTGCTCGATCCGCGGGTTCGACTGCAAGATATAAAAGCATGACCGAAACGACAAAAACCGAAATTTTGACAGACTTCTCAGCGACAGAGGCTCCCGAAGTCGAAACGAGCATGCGGCGGTTTATCTCTGATTTCACTGAAAACAGGATCGCCGTATGTGCGTTGCTGGTGTTGCTGGGTATCGTTTTAATCGCGGTACTGGCACCTGTCATCTCGCCGCAAAATCCGTATGATCTGGCCGCAATAGACATCATGGATGGCCGCTTGCCGCCCGGGTCCGAAAGCATGACCGGTATGACCTTCTGGCTGGGCACCGACGATCAGGGCCGCGACATGCTTAGCGCCATATTCTATGGACTGCGCATCAGCCTGGGGGTCGGCGCCATGAGCGGTTTCATCGCGCTGTGCCTGGGCACCTGTATCGGCCTGACAGCGGCTTATTTTGGCGGACGCGTCGATACCCTCATTATGAGGCTGGTGGATTTGCAGCTCAGCTTCCCGGCCATTTTGATCGCACTGATGCTGCTGGCGGTTCTCGGCCGGGGGGTGGATAAGATCGTCATCGCTTTGATTACCGTCCAATGGGCCTATTATGCGCGCACCGTGCGCGGCAGCGCCCTCGTGGAGCGCGGCAAAGAATATATCGAGGCCGCGCACGGACTGGCCCTAGGCAAGCCACGGATTGTTTTCCGTCACTTGATGCCCAACGTGCTGCCTCCGCTGATTGTGGTCGGAACCGTCCAGGTGGCGCACGCCATTTTACTGGAGGCAACGCTCTCGTTTTTAGGGATTGGCGTGCCCATAACGAAGCCGTCTTTAGGGTTGCTGATCTTTTCCGGCTTTGAGTACATGATGAGCGGTAAGTACTGGATCAGTTTTTTTCCGGGGATTGCCCTGCTGATAACCATTGTCAGCATCAATCTGGTGGGCGATCAACTGCGCGATGTGCTCAACCCCCGCCTTCGGAGGTAAGGAGCGATTCGTGACAGGAGATAACCCGACACTGGTTGTAGAGGATCTGAAGACATATTTTTTTACCAAATCCGGTGTGGTGAAGGCCGTCGACGGGGTTGGCTTTGCAGTCAAGCGCGGGAACATTATGGGCCTGGTGGGGGAGTCCGGCTGTGGCAAAACCGTTACCGGTTTCTCCATTATCGGTCTGGTGGATTCGCCCGGCAGAGTGGTCCGCGGGCGTATCCTGTTCAATGGCAGTGATCTGCTGGCCCTTCCTGAGCACCAGATGCAACGTCTGCGCGGTACCCGGATCGCCATGATTTTTCAGGATCCCATGATGACGCTGAATCCGGTTTTACGGATCGACACCCAGATGATTGAGACCGTCCGGGCCCACGAGAAGGTGGGTCGGCAAGAAGCCTGGCGCCGCAGCCGTGATGCGCTGGGCCGGATCGGCATCGCCTCGCCGGAAGAACGGATGAAAGCCTACCCCCACCAATTTTCGGGCGGCATGCGGCAGCGTGTCTCCATCGCGATCGCGCTGCTCCACAAGCCGGACCTGATTATTGCGGACGAACCGACAACGGCCCTCGATGTGACGATCCAGGGCCAAATTCTTTATGAGATCCAAAAACTATGCCGTGAAACATCCACCGCTTTAATCTGGATCACCCATGATCTTTCCGTGATTGCGGGTCTGGCGGATCAAGTTTGCGTCATGTACGCCGGGAAAATCGTGGAGGCCGGTGATGTTGATCCGGTATTGGATGAACCCTTGCATCCTTATACGCGCGGCCTGATCGGTTCCGTACCCGGCCACAGCCGGCGGGGAGAACCGCTGACCCAGATACCCGGTATGACGCCGTCTTTGCTCAATCTTCCCGCAGGCTGCACCTTTCGCCCCCGCTGCCCGAGAGCCAGCGCGGCTTGTAGAGAAACTCCGCAGATTTCCTCTCCGCTGAACGGACGGCAGGTGCGCTGTTTCCATCCTCACCTGGGTGATGCGATATGAATGTACCGATCATTGAACTGCAGGAATTGACCAAACGATTCACTAAGACGCTGGATCTATCGGAAAAAATCGCGAACCGGCTGGGCGCCAAAATCCGGCAGCAGGTGGTACGGGCGGTGGAAAATGTGAATCTGCAAGTCGCGACGGGCGAGGTGCTGGGCCTTGTGGGCGAGTCCGGCTGCGGCAAATCGACCCTCGGGCGGATTGTTGCCGGCACCCTGGACCCCAGCGATGGAGCCATTATCTACAAGGGGCAGAATCTCAGCACTTTATCGCCGGCTGATCGGAAACAGGTTGCTCTCAAAATTCAAATGATTTTTCAGGACCCGCTGGCTTCATTAAACCCGCGCATGCGGGTACGGGATATCATCGGAGAGGCCCCGCGGGTTCATGGGCTGGTTTCAAAATTTGAAGCGGAAGCGCATGTTGATGACATCCTGCTGCGCGTTGGACTTGATCCGAGCTACAAGCGGCGTTACCCGCACCAGTTTTCGGGGGGACAACGCCAGCGCATCGGCATCGCGCGGGCACTGGCGGTTCAGCCGGAGTTCATTGTTTGTGACGAGGCCGTAGCGGCCCTGGATGTCTCCATCCAGGCCCAGGTTTTAAACCTCTTTATGCAACTGCGTGAAGATTTTGAGCTGACCTACCTGTTTATCAGCCATGACATCGGGGTGGTCGAGCATCTGGCAGATCGGGTTGCGATCATGTATCTCGGGCGGATTGTTGAGATGGCGCCTACCGAAGTGCTTTTTGACAATCCCAATCATCCATACACCCAGGCCTTGCTGCATGAAGTGCCGCGCCTCGATATGCGCCGCCGCAAGTATGAGCCGATCAAGGGCGAGATCCCGTCGCCGCTGGACCCGCCAACGGGATGTCATTTTCATCCGCGGTGCCCGTTTGCCATGAAGCGTTGCCCTGAAGAGCAGCCCATGCTGAAGGAAATCGCCCCGCAGTGGTGGTCGGCGTGCCATCTAAATGACGAGGGGGGAGGATAGTTGGGCGAAGGCGGACAACTCCTCCAAGGCGGTTAAATGTCGAAGGAATGAATTTAATAACAGGGGCTTGAAAGCACGGAAGCGGTGACGCTGGAAGGCCTTTAATTGTGAATTACGGAAACTCGGAGTCCTGCACATTCAGTGCTATACACTCATCACTATTTAAATTGGTGGAGCGCAGCGATTCCATAAATCTTCAATCTTCAATGGAAAGGGTTCCCATGGATTCAGTCAAAGCACAAATCAGCAGCGAAGTCGATGCACTGGCGCAGGATATGTATGACATCAGTGATTTTTTGAAAGCCAATCCGGAAACGGCCTATCAGGAATATGAAGCCTGTGATCACTTAAGCGGTGTGTTGGCCGAAAAGGGGTTTGGGGTGCAAAAAGGCGTCGGCCAGGTGGAAACTTCTTTTCTGGCGCGGCCCGTTAGTGGTCAAGCAGGACGTCCCACCGTTGCGATTCTGGCCGAATATGATGCCCTGCCCAAGATCGGGCACGGCTGCGGCCACAATTTGATTGCGGCCGCCAGCCTGGGGGCGGCCATTGCCTTGAATAAAACTTTGACGATTGACTCCGGTGGCCTGGTCGTCGTGGGAACTCCCGCTGAAGAAGGCGGCGGCGGCAAGGTGCGCTTGGCGCAGGCCGGTGTTTTCGATGACATGGACCTGGCGCTGATGTTTCATCCCGGCGGATTAAACATCGCGGGCAAAGACATGCTGGGCCGCACTAAATTTAAGATGGAATTTTTTGGCCGCACCTCCCATGCCTCGGGATCGCCGGACAAGGGTATCAACGCACTGGATGCCATGGTAGCGGCCTACTGCAACATCAACGCCATCCGGCAGCATCTGCGACCCGACGGCCGCATCCACGGCATCATTACCCATGGCGGCGATGCGCCCAATATCATTCCGGATTATGCGGCGGGTCTGTTTTACGTGCGGGCCGGCAGCCGATCTTACCGGGACGAGATTTTTGAGCGGGTTACCAATTGTGCTAAAGGGGCTGCCTTAGCCCTCGGCGCCGCGTGCAAGATCGAGATCGATCCCCCCAAGCTGGACCCCATGAAGCGCAATGCGGTCTTGGAAACTGCCATCACCGCCAATATGGAGGCATTGGGAATAACCCCTGATCCGGACGACGGCCGGCGCGGCTCTTCGGATATCGGGAATCTCAGCCATTATCTGCCGTCCCTGCATCCGGTGCTGGCCATCGTGGAACCTGAGATCCCGGGTCATTCAGTGGAATTTCGTGATGCCACGACCAGTGAGCGCGGCCGCAAAACCCTGCTCAATGCCGCTAAAATGCTGGCCATGACGGCCTATGATTATTTGACATCGGCCGAGATGAGGAAGCAGGTGGCCGAGGAATTTAATCGAACCAAATAATCCTGTAAATCCTTTCCAGCTTTCACTCGGGGAGTTTGCGTGTCTTTTTGTCTGTGACACCATTACAGTCAGCCCACAACTCGTGCCGCAGCTTAATGTGGGTTGCTTTAGCCACAAAACATGATTCAGCCGTGTCGATGATAAGAATACTGATTTGCGTTTGCGACGGCTCAAATTCTAAAACAGGCTGTTTATCTTTGGGCTATCCGCTTTTAAAAGGGCGGTCAGGCTTTCTTTGACCTCTTCAATATGTGCACCTGCAGTACTTTCCCCGCGAAAGGTTAAGCGATACTTCATAAAATCTCCTGAAGGAAGCTTCTTTCTTTGTCGAATTAAAATACTTCATACAAATTAATACGGAAAATGAAAGTTTCATGTCTAATATTTTGCGTTAATCTCAGATTCTACCAAGTTTTGTAATTGTTTGTAACCAAAGCTGGCCAGCGGCTTCCCATTGACAAAAAAACCGGGTGTTTTGCGGACATTGAGAATTTTAGCATCTGCAAGATCTTGTTTGATAATTTTTTCAATTTCAGGGTCAGTCATATCTTTTCTAATTTTATCCAGGTCAAGCCCTGCTCTTGGCAGAAACCGCCATATTAATTGAGGCTGTGGATTGTGGTGACTTGCCCAGTGACGCTGGGTTCTATACATAATATCCAGAGCCTCCCAATATTTTCCTTGCTTTTTTGCCGCTTCAAGAATTTTGACAAAATAATCGGCCCCATCATGAAACGGGGCGTATCTAACGACCAGTTTTATTTTTCCCGGGTTGACCGCCATCAATTTCTTAACGAATGGGTGGAAAGCGCTGCAGGTTTCACACGCCGGATCTGAAAATTTTATAAGATAGACTTTTGCATCATCACTGCCAAGGGTTTGTGAATATTCTCGCACAAAGATTGACGCGTTTTCCCGGGCCATAAAATCAAGATTTTTTGCTTGTTGGGTGTTATATAAATAGACTCCAAGTACAAACAACAAAGCAAGAAAAATACATGAAAATATAACTATATTCAGCTTTTTCATTTAGCAAGTCTCCTCCTCAATATAAACAGTAATATGATTATAGTCGAAAATGATATCAGGGAAAGCATGGGAATAGTAATAAAACCAAACAAGTCCAGGTAAGTCTCCGAGCATGATACGCCCTGGCTGCAGGGTTGGATGCTTTCAGGAATGAATCCGGAATACAGAAGGTAATGATAGAAAGCGAAACCCCAGCCGGCTAAAGCTATTGGAAGAGCATACTTGATAATGCTCTTATCAAAAGGAAAGAGCCCTGCTAAAAAAATTAGAACCAGGGGAAACATGAATATTCTTTGATACCAGCACAATGTACAGGGCGGAAATTCCATTATTTCACTAAAAAACAAACTGCCCAGTGTCGCGACACTGGCAATACTCCAGCACATAAAAACAATCGTCCAGTTTGAATTGGACGTTTGATCTAAATCAGTCATAATAGTCGTTCTCCTGAAATGAACAATGAACCCTATAGCTGCATAAAAAATATGCGCAGCATAAAGTAATTAATCCGCCGACGTTTAAATCTAAAAAGTTGTCTCATATTTCAAAGAACATTCTACAGCCCTATATGTGCTATTTTTCAGGGCGGATTAATTACTCCGAATCAACTTTTGAAAATAGCGAATAGCGCCGTCGGCAGCCCAGTCCCTTGGGCCGATGACTTTTTCTACAATACGCCCATCCTTATCGATGATAAAGCTTTCCGGCACACCGGTCGTCTGATAGAGATTTTTTATGGTTCCTGCAGCATCCGTCAGCGCAGGGAAACTCAGCCTGTGTTTTTTCATAAAAGGCAGCACTGCATCAGCCCCTGATTCGTCAATACTAACCGCTAAGATTACAAATTTTTCATCCTTGAGCGCTTGATGGAGCTTTTCCATGGACGGCATCTCTGCCACACAAGGGGCACACCAGGTGGCCCAAATATTGAGAAGAACCACCTGTCCCTTGTAATCGGCTAAACTAACCATTTTGCCGTTAAGATCAGGCAACGTAAAATTGGGAGCCGGCACACCTTTTTCAAACCGGGGCTTTGCTGCAAGATGGCGGGAAGAATTTCTGCTTTGAAGCAGGGCTATGATTCCAGCACCGATTAGAAGCAGAAAAATCAATATGATGGATTGATAGTTTACCCATCGACCTTTTTGATTCTCTTCTTTCATTTGTCTAAGCTCTCGATTTTATTTTATAATTCTTTCATTGATTTTCCCCGGTTGAAAAGAATTTATATGCCACGTGGTGGTAAATTTGTCAACGCTGGAGTTGGGTCGGTGAATTTTTTCTCTATGGATTTTTTCACGGTATAAACGAAAATTTTAACTTCAAAAAAAACTTGACAACTGTAAAACATATTAGTATATGTACATATGATCATTTAATAAAGATTAGAGGGGATTTGAAACATGACCGCTGAACTTCTAAGCACAAATAATGCAATCGAGACGTGTATCACAAAAGGGATCCATAGAGACACCATCCGAACCGTGAACAAAAACATGCCGGACCCGGTTGCTCTATATGAGCTGGCAGATCTGTTTAAACTGTTCGGCGATAGTACTAGAATCGGGATTCTCTGGGCGCTGAGTGAATCGGAAATGTGCGTTTGTGATCTTTGCGCACTATTAAAAATGAAACAACCGGCGGTTTCGCACCAATTGAAAAATCTGAAACAGTCACGGGTTGTCAAAGCCAGAAGGGACGGTAAAATCGTTTACTACAGTTTGGACGATGAGCACATCCGCAGACTGCTTAACCTGGGGATGGAGCATATCCGGGAGCCATAATTAATCCAAAGGAATTTTCATGATGGCAGAAATGAAAACGGAAATTTTTAACGTAAAAAATATCGATTGCCCCTCGTGTGCGGCGAAAATTGAAAATGGGTTAAAAGCCGTAGACGGCGTCAATGATGCGGTGCTCGACTTTGCCAGCCTGACCCTGCATGTAAAAGCAAGTGATATTACGAGGATAATAGAAGAAGTCCGCAAGATTGAGCCCGAGGTTGAGCTGGTGCCCAAGTCTGAGCAGACAACTCCGCATGAATCCGATCAAGAGTCGGGAGGATTTAAACTTAAAAGAGAGCTCTCGATCCTGACCGTGGCAGCCGCCTTATTCTGCCTGCAGTTATTTTTTGAAGATTGGTTTCATCGCGGTTCTTTTTCATTACTGGAGCTGGCCATTGTGGTTGCAGCCTATCTCATTGCAGGTAGCAATGTCCTGCTTGGTGCTTTAAAAACGATCCGCAAAGGGATGTTATTCGACGAAAATGTGCTCATGGTGATCGCCACCGGCGGAGCACTGGCGATTCATGCCTATTCTGAGGCCGTCGGGGTCATGATATTTTATAAAATCGGTGAACTGCTTCAGGATTTAGCCGTGTCACGTTCGCGCCGTTCAATACGAGCTCTTTTAGCAGCCAGACCGGACAAGGCGGTTGTCAAAACCTCTGACGGATATCAGGAAGTCGCTCCGGAATCCGTGGCAGTCGGCGATTTATTACTCATCAAACCCGGTGAAAAAGTTCCGCTGGATGGAAAAATACTTAGCGGAAACACTCAACTGGATTCATCTGCTTTAACCGGTGAATCTAAGCCGCTAACTGCCAAGCCCGGCGATACCGTATTGGCCGGACAAATTAATAAAAGTGGCGCCTTAACCGTGCGCGTGTCGCGGCCTTTCAACGAATCTTCCATTTCCAAGGTAATGGATCTGGTCGAAAATGCCACCGCACGAAAAGCAAAAACCGAAAAATTCATCACCACATTTGCCCGCTATTACACCCCGGCTGTGGTGATCATAGCTGCGGGAATCGCCTTTCTTCCGCCCATTATATCCGGAGCCTCTTATCAAACCTGGATTTACCGCGCACTGGTGCTGTTGGTGATATCATGTCCCTGTGCGCTGGTTGTCAGTATTCCGCTGGGTTATTTCGGCGGGATCGGCAAAGCCTCGCGCAACGGTATCCTGGTAAAAGGCTCAAACTTTATTGATACACTGGCAGCCGTTAAAACGGTGGTGTTTGACAAAACCGGAACTTTGACCAGAGGAGTCTTTCAAGTCAAGGAAGTTGTCAATTTGAACGGATTTTCGAAAACTCAACTCCTGGAATTTGCCGCTGCAGCGGAACTACAGTCAACTCATCCCCTTGCCACTTCAATTATTAACGCCTTTAGTAAAGATAGGCGAGAACTGAATCCCGCAATGATTTTTGACCATACTGATATCCCAGGACAGGGTGTCAAAGCCCGCTATGGAGAATATTCGGTTATGGTCGGCAACGACAGCCTTTTACATTTAGAATCAATCGATCATCCAAAATGTGAATTCGACGGTTCGGTGGCCCACATTGTTGTGAATGGCAACTACGCCGGCTACATCACAATTGGTGATGAAATTAAGCCGGATGCGGAAAACGCCCTGAAAAGGCTTAAACAGCAAGGTGTAGAGCAAGTTGTGATGTTGACCGGCGATAATGCGCGTTCCGCCGACGCTGTTGCTAATAGCCTGGGAATCGACAGTTTTTATGCGGATCTTCTTCCTGAAGATAAAGTCAGCATCTTTGAAAAGCTAATCAAAAAAAATACGGGTGACGGTAAAATTGCATTCGTCGGTGACGGAATTAACGATGCACCGGTTCTTGCTCGGGCGGATGTCGGAGTGGCCATGGGGGCACTTGGAAGCGACGCTGCCGTGGAGACGGCTGATGTGGTTTTGATGAACGATTCACCCCTGAAAATGGCTGAGGCGGTTTCCATCGCCAAGCAGACCCGCCGGATTGTCTGGCAAAATATTATTCTGGCATTTGCCGTTAAAGGGATATTCATCCTGTTTGGTGCCATGGGAATGGCCACGATGTGGGAAGCTGTATTCGCGGATATGGGCACTGCTTTGGTGGCGGTTGCCAATTCTACAAGGATAATCGGAAAATCACGGGTTGAAGGAATTACAGTAGACTGACTTTACCCTAACATTGCATGAATTCTTATCATCTAGCCTGGCCGTTATGCCTGAGATCGTTGCTTTTTCCGGGCTGATGCTGGATGCTTGATACTCGATGCTGGATACCTAACAGGACACTATCGGTGAATTTCAACGACATCCAGTATCCAGAAACCAGAATCCAGGATCAGTCAATACTTTCAATGGTCTTCATTGCAGCAGCTAAGTTGGAT
>CACVKW010001305.1 GCA_902749685.1 Olavius sp. associated proteobacterium Delta 1
CAGCATCGAGTATCAAGCATCCAGCATCTGCCCGGAAAAAGCAACGATCTCAGACATAACGGCCAGGCTAGATGACAAGAATTTATGCAATGTTAGGGTGAATTCTTGATCAGGATTCGGAGAATCAGATTCAGCTGTTGACTAGTCCCAAAGGAAGTTTGGTCCTGATAGTTTGTCTGGCCGTGCTATATATTATAGAAATAAAATATAACAGCCGCGCAGATATGCAAGGAAAAAGAAAAGGGGCATATCTTGTATATTGAATATTGACATATCCACTTGACCTATAAAGCGATTTCTTGTTAATGACTTTTTGATATTCAGATAAAGCGCATAATTATTTTAACGTCACTTTTAATAAATGATGAAAGATATGACTGTATTCGTTGCAACCAGCAAACGCTTCTATGGGGAGGCAATTAAGCTTGTCGACCGTCTCAGAGACTTCGGGGTGAAAGTGCATCACCCATATTTCCATCTTGACCCTGCTGAAATCGACGCCGACCCCAAGCTCAAATCGCAGGTAACAATCCAGCACTTTCCAGATATAGATGAGAGTGAGATCTTCTATGCGCTTCTCCCTGACGGCTATATAGGATGCAGCGTCACCATAGAGCTCACTTACGCCTTTGCAAAGGGCAAAAGAATCATCGCATCGGAAGCGCCCGCTGAGTTTGCAGTCCGCCCAATGATTTCAGCGATATGCAGCCCCGAGGAATTTCCGGCCTGCTTAAAGACAAATAATCTCATCTAAAGGGGCAAAGAGAGGGGTCGCGTCTTCATTCTTGACATACAGTGAAGAATGAAGACGCGA
>CACVKW010001306.1 GCA_902749685.1 Olavius sp. associated proteobacterium Delta 1
CCGCTGCCGCGAATGAAAATACCGTTGACCTCCAAAATTTCCACCCCGGGCTGAGCCGCCTCCAAGTCAACCTGCAGATCACTGACAAACGTATGCCATATGCCATCCTTCACATCCGACCCAAGCCCATAGTGCACATTTTCACCGTTTCCAAGACCATCATAGTCATCCGGGGTGTAATAGAGGTATCGGTGACCCGCCGTGGTCCTCACATCAATAAAAACTTCAAATTTCTCCGAATATTGCATGCTCCATTCAATCACAAACCGACTCGAATCAAGCCATGGATATCCATTCTCCTCTCTCAATTGATAACCATTATTAAGGCCTAAACCCGAAAGCTCGATCACCCGACTCCCACGATCAGCATCATACACGTTGCTAATCACTGCTCCGGCAGGGTCATCGTCATGAACTACCCAACCGTCTGTTGTGCTGTCCTCTGCGTCCTCATAAATCGTCTGTGAAGGAACAGCATTGTTGTCTCCGGGATCAAAACCCTGGACAATCTCGGCATTGTCCTGAACACCATCATTGTCCGAGTCCATATCCACCAGATTGTTCA
>CACVKW010001307.1 GCA_902749685.1 Olavius sp. associated proteobacterium Delta 1
GATTCCGAGGCGTTTGTCATCAGGTTCATGACTGCCTTCATGATTCGAATATGAGACCCGTTTATGTTAAGTAGGCCGCTATCCAAATTTGTCTTGAATGTAACTGAAGGATGAAACTGTTTGAGCTTAATAAACTCTGGAGAATGTAAATAGTCACCGATCTGATCATTTAAGTTCAGAGGTCCTCTTGTAGTGGCCACGCCTCTTGCCAAGGTTAACAGATCTTCGACAACAGCGGCTGCCCTTTGTCCGGATCTCTGTATTGCCTCAATATGTTTTCTAAATTTATTCTCTTCAGGTAAACTCAGTAAAAGTAATTCTGGATAGCTGACAATCCCTGAAAGGATGTTATTTAAGTCGTGCGCAACACCCCCTGCTAAAAGTCCCAAAGACTCCATTTTCTTATATCTTGCTATCTTTTCTTCACTTTCCCGAAGAGCCTCCTCCGTCTGCTTGCGTTCGGTAATGTCGGCATCAGTTCCGATAAACCGAACCGCATTACCGCTTTCATCTCGAATTGCTTTACCCCGGACCAATATCCAGCGAATCGAATCATCTTTATGCAACATACGGTGTTCAAATATATATTCAGAGGTTTTTCCATCCAGACATGCTTGAGCAGCTTCCATCACAGCCTTGCTATCTTCTGGATGCACATATTTTACCCATATCTCTATATCGTTTGGGATTTCATCATCAGAATATCCTAAAATGGCCTTAATATTCGGATCAAGATAGAAATCACCGGTCTTAATGTTCCAATCCCAGACACCTACCTTAGCTGCTGAAGTGGCTAAGGCATAGCGTTCTCCACTTTTCCGCAATTGTTCATTTGTTTGCTCAAGTTCAGCAGTGCGCTCTTTCACTAGCCGCTCCAAATCATCATGAGCTTGTCGCAGCTTTTCCTCCGCGCTCTTGCGTTTGCTGATATTACGAGATATGCCTACTGTTCCTATAGCCTTTCCAGAATGGTTAATGATGGGTGATTTTACCGTTTCAAGCCAAACCGTGTTATTTTGCGAGTCTATTATCTTCTCTTCAATGATTTCTTGCCTTCTGTCCTTCATTACCTTCAGGTCATCTTCCCGGAACTTTTTGGCCCCCTCCTTTCCAAAGCAAATTTCACAGGTCTGATGGATTAAAGATTCTTGATCCATTCCTACAGATTCACCAAACGCTCTGTTGACAGCAACAAAGCGGGAGTTCGCATCCTTGATCCAAGCCATGTCAGGAATATTATTTATGAAAGAATCCAGTTCTGTAATCTTTTGTTTTAGCATTTTATGTGCTTGCTTTTCCTTAGTACTATTTTTTTCCACCTTCTCCAGTTTTTGTTTCAGCTTCTCATAGTTAGGATTTTCTGCCATTGGAATATCCTCCGGTCGCCCTTAGCTTTCCTAGAACAATAAATTTATATTAATACCAGCTCAATTTTGAAATCGACTTATATACCTATCTATTGATACAAAATATAGATTTCGAAATATGGAGTAAAATTTTCGAAGATCATCAAAATCTTTAACTTTCAAATACCTCAAAACCTCAGAATAAACAAATGATATCTCCTATGTGCCAAGTCAATTATCAATACGTATCAGCTATAGAATTTCCGGCCGGCCACAAAAGACAGGCTGAGCTTACTTTGAGGGAAATCGACGGAGAGTTAAGGCAGATCAGGAACTTAAATATTTAATTGGGAATTTCATCAGCTAATACTAAATATTTGGACCTACCTAAATTTAGAGATACCGTTCCCTATGGTGCGAGTTGCCTTAACCTACTGATAGTATGTGAGATATTGACTTGATTGCGATAAATTCGGATTTGATTAGATTTCAATAAGTTGCCGATTAAATTACAGATTTATAAAAAAAGTTGCGCCATAGTAATTTGTGTAAACTGATACCTCTTTTGCTCCCGCCAATGTCCTTAAGCCTTTGTTTAGAGGCTGTCGAGCCACGCCAGTCTCATAAATTGATGAAAACTTAATCTTGACAACTCGGCATAATTTTTCTGTCTTCTCCAATATGAAACTAACAAATAAAGGAAGGAAGGAAGGAAGGAGGAGACAGACATGGTCGATCATTTTTTTTCATCACCGATTGCATTGCAACGTTTACATGTAGGACCGTTAGGTGAACACATCGACAACTTTGCGAGGTTGCTATTTGAGCAAGGTTACGCACGTCAAACTGCGAGGTTGAAGATTGGCCTGGTAGCCGGTCTGAGCCATTGGCTAGAAATAAAACAGCTTAAAATCAATGGTTTGGACGAGGAGATGATCAGCAGATTTCTTAAATTTCGAGCTAAGCGTTGGGCTCCATCGCAAGAATATGGGCGCACAGGGGTATGACTTGGACAAAGTAACGATTCGAGTATCATCTGAGTTGGGTATAGATCCTGAGCAGGTGTGGACAGCCGGCAAACACCCGATCACAGTCAAAGCACGCAGCCTATTGTATTATTGGGCGGTAAAAAAGCTGGGTTTCAGTGCCACAGAGCTATCTAAAAAGCTTGGCGTCTCGCAGCCATCGGTGAGCATTTCGCTAAAGCGTGGTGAGAAGATCGTCAAAACCGGGAAGTTAGAGCTTGTAGAGGACTAGCAAGTTATAATTATATGGGCGTCCCCAATACTACAACATCTCAACGGTGTTTATACTCAAAGATACAATGTTCGCCATGGTAGCAACGGAACGCTGTTTGGCGGACGATATAAATCGATACTCGTCGAAGCCGACAGCTATGTGTTGCAGTTGGCTCGCTACATCCACCGCAATCCCTTAAAAGCCGGACTGGTCACCTGGACAGCTATGGACGGACACCCTAATCGAGCTTTTTGGCTCGATTAGGGTCGTACATCCATCCAAATGCCAAAAACGTTACATGGGGAGTGTCTCAGTAATAAATGTCAAACTTTTAAGGCATTTTTTGATGACTATCCATCGATCCCGCCCAGACACAGATATTTGACCTCGAGATACTCTTCAATTCCGTGCTTTGATCCCTCCCGCCCGATACCGGACTCCTTCATACCGCCGAACGGTGCGGTTTCGGTGGAGATGAGGCCGGTATTAATGCCGACGATGCCGTACTCGAGACCCTCTGAAACGCGCCAGGTCCGGCCCACATCGCGGGCATAAAAATAGGCCGCCAGACCAAATTCTGTATCGTTGGCCATCTGGATGGCTTCATCCTCCGTTCTAAATCTATAGAGTGGGGCCACGGGTCCGAAGGTTTCTTGCCTGGTAATCTTCATGCTACTATCCACGTCGATAAGAACGGTGGGCTCGAAAAAGAGACCACCGAGTGCGTGGCGTTTCCCGCCAACGAGAATTCCGGCACCCTTGTTCACGGCATCAGCGATGTGTTCTTGAACCTTGACCACCGCCGCTTCGTCAATGAGAGGACCAGAAGTGACCCCCGGCTCCATGCCGTTGCCTACCTGGAGCCGTTTTACCTGTTCGGCGAGCATTGCGGCAAAGGCATCGTAAATACTTTCATGTATCAACAGCCGATTGGCACACACACAGGTCTGTCCGCTATTGCGGTACTTGGACACGAGAGCACCCTCGACGGCGGCGTCGAGATCGGCATCTTCAAAAACGATGAAAGGGGCATGTCCGCCAAGTTCGAGGGATAACTTCTTGACCGTTCCGGCACACTGTTGCATCAGCAGCTTGCCGACTTCAGTTGATCCGGTGAAGCTAAGCTTGCGCACGATCGGGTTGGCCGTCATCTCTGCGCCAATCACACTCGAGTTACCGGTGATCACGTTCAACACACCGTCGGGCATCCCGGCGCGTTCGGCCAGTTCGATCAGTGCCAGCGCCGAATACGGCGTGGCCGATGCTGGCTTGAGAACCACGGTACAGCCTGCTGCAAGGGCCGGTGCTGCCTTGCGGGTAATCATTCCGGAAGGAAAGTTCCATGGCGTGATGGCCGCACATACGCCGACCGGCTCTTTGATCACAACAATGCGCTTGTCGGCCTGGTGCGGCGGAATGGTCTCGCCGTAAATTCGTTTGGCCTCTTCGGCAAACCATTCAACAAACGATGCGGCGTAGGCAACTTCAGCCCGCGCTTCTGAAAGCGGCTTGCCCTGCTCGGCAGTCATAATCGTGGCAAGGTCATCCAGCTCCACCATGATCAAATCATACCACCGGCGTAAAATGGCAGCACGCTCCTTTGCGGTCTTGGCCCGCCATGCGGGATAGGCTTTGTTGGCCGCTTGAATTGCACGACGCGTTTCAGCCGCACCCATGTTCGGGATGGTGCCAAGTACTTCGTCGGTGGCCGGATTGGTGACAAGAATGGATTCCCCGCTGTCGGCCTCAACCCACTGACCGTTAATATAGCACTGATCGTGAAAGAGCTCGGTATCGTTCAACGTTAATGATTGATATATCGATTCGGTTGCAACGTCCATTGCAATCTCCTTTATATGCATTTGAGTTGTATTAAAGTGTGTGTTAGATTGGCAGTCGCTCACAGGTCGCTGTTTCTATTTTGACTGTAGTTTGTAACTTGTGCCGAACTTAGAAGAAATAATCCATAATGCAGCTTGTTTGGAAGTCAATTCCACAAATCGCCCATAGCGACATGCCATGATGTAACATAATCATTTTTAAATTTTTGCCAAGATGAGAAAAGGATCGCGAATGAGTCGATTATAACCTATAATCGACTCATAATTTGAGCCGAAAAGGATATGAAATGACTCAAGCAAAGCAATACATTTGGCAGTGGCCGTCATGGCCGGAGTTGCGGTGGGACAATGCAGCCCTTCTCAAGTTCCTGGGCATCAGCCGTTACCCTGTGTGCCAATATTCCGGTGTTCATTAAAAATTGAACAATTTTTTCGTCATTCTGCACCGCCGAAACACCCACACTATTGCCGGAACATAGCCGTATTCTCGCAATAAACCTAAGTTACAAAATCAGGATGTTAATTCAATCATCATATTTTATCTTTTATCGACACGGCACAATGATATTTTTGTGATTTAATTTCTCATGTAAATATATCCACACCATTTGAGAACCCATTGCCAATTAAAAGCTTCTTAATTTTCTCAACACTGAAAAAATTAAAAATTGTGGTATTCAAATGTCTGCTTCTCAGTTGATCAATATCTTCGAAGGCAAGAAC
>CACVKW010001308.1 GCA_902749685.1 Olavius sp. associated proteobacterium Delta 1
ATTCCGGAATACCGGTTTACCGATGAACAAATCCAAAAGCGCTTTGAAACATATTACGGCGACAGCCGCGAATTTGCCGAAGGCCAGATTCCCTATTTAAGGGATAAGCTGTCAAGCCTTTCCGAATTTATGCGGGAGATCAAGGTTGGCTTTGCCAGGTATTACAACCGGCGCCATAACCGCCGGGGTTATTTTTGGGGAGACCGCTTTAAA
>CACVKW010001309.1 GCA_902749685.1 Olavius sp. associated proteobacterium Delta 1
CAACCTGATTTCTAAATCACTAATTTCCCGTTTATAACTGCCTGTTTTTATTAAAGGCAGTATTTGATTTTCAAATTATTTTGGACAGCAATGATATTTGCATATATATCATAAACAAAAAACCGGCTAAGGTATTGAGAAAATTTGAACGGCTCCCCGTTTATGATTTTGGCATCTCTTCGATAACCCATGCTGAGCTGCAATACGGCGTTGAGAAATGTGAAAATAAAAATACCAATCAAGCTGCTCTTGATGAATTCCTGCTGCCGCTAACGATTATTCCCTTTCAAGGCAAAAGATTGGTTACATGCTATGGGGAAATACGAACAGCACTGGAATCCAAAGGACAGACGATTGGACCGCTTGATATGCTAATCGCCGCCCATGCTTTGAGTTTGGATCTAACGATTATCTCAAACAACATAAAAGAGTTTTCGAGAATCCCGAACCTCAAATGTGAAAATTGGGTATCCGGCAGTTAAAAAGTTGGTTCTTGCCATACAAACCCCGCCGCGGCGGGATTGCAAGTTCAACATATAAAGCACTGACGTGCTTTTGCCTTTTCGGCCTATGGCCGAAAATCCCAGCCACCCGTTGGGCGGGTGGTAGTTGACTCCAAATTTTTCTTTTTATCTGTGGAAATCCGTGTTAATCTGTGTCCAATTTGCGTATTAAAAATAAGATAGGAGAAATACTTACCAGTGGATACTGGCTCATCGCGTCTTTAACCGGTGCCTTTTTCTGTTTCTTTGCACTCAACCGTGGTGGGGTTGTTGTCTTCATTGAAGCCGGTTTTTTTTTCGTATTATTAAACCTGATAACCGGGCAGTATAAGTTAAAGCAAATACCTTCGATCTATTGGGTTACCCTGGCTATTTGTCTGTATCTTATAATTTTCGGATATTTGCTTGCGTCCCACGAAGTGAAGGCCAAATATGTGATGTATCTTGTCAGAATGCTTTTCATTGTATTCACCATTCACTGCCTCAGTTTCAAAAAAATTGATTCACGAGTTTACGAGATTCTTCCCATTATTTGGTGCCTTTCAATTTGCTGGCAATTTGTGGCTGTAAAGTTTTTTAACATGCCCTTTGGCACTTACGGCAACCCGCACTATCTTTCCAATTTCATAATATCAATATTGCCGCTGATTGTTTATTCGTTCTGGGTTGCCAATGGCTGGTATAAGTGGTTGTTTATCCTGTTTGGTCTGCTGGCTTTTGATATGCTATTGCGAACCGGTTCCCGCACGGCTTTTTTAGGTATTTCTTTTTCTGTGTTTTTTGCTCTTTTTTTTTAATAGAAAGTCGAACCAAATGGATTGGTCTCCTGCTGGTAGCCCTCTCCTTTGCGTTTCTCTATTTCAGCAACTACGGCGGTGTGGTAGACCGGGTAAAAGACCTCCTCGTTAATTTGGCTGATGAAGAAAGGGTTTATTTTTGGAAAAGTGCATTGGAAATGCTCAAAAATAATAACCTAATCGATTGGATATTCGGCAATGGAATTGGGAGCTATCGTGCTGTTTACCCGGATTTCGCAACTCCAAAATTCCGCCCATTTTTTTTCGCACATTTACATCCCATTGAAATATTGTATGAAAACGGCTTCATTGGGGTGCTGTTGGTTTATGGGGGACTGGTAGTATTGTTTGGCTTAACCATTAAAACGTTGATAAACACCATCAGTGAAAACATCTCCATATTAATAAAATGTATGTTAGTGATATTTTTGTGTTGGATGATTCACAGCAATCTAACCTTTCCTTTTTACTCTAAGTATGCGCAGTACCCATTGGGATTTATCCTCGGGACGATGCTGGTGCTGTTGAGTCAGTGCCGGATCACCAAGCGGGAACGGCAAATTCTTGGAACCGATTAGAATCATAAATGTAAAGTTTTTGCCCGCCAGGCGTATCTAAGACATTTTTGACTGGTGCACTGTCACTGGCGCGTATATTTCCTTTCACCCCTTACTGTTAATTCCCGTAGTGTCCATTTGGCAATCGTATAATCGATGTATTCGTAAAAAGTAACGCTGCCATCGCGATAATTTCTCGCCCCATAATATTCAAATCCAAGTCGATCCAGTTTTCTACGGGATTGTGCTTTTTCTATCTTTTCCAATTGTGACACATAATTTATCGCCTGGTCAATGTCTTCTGGAATTCTCATAGATTTTACTTTCATTTCTACTTCTCCATTAATAGTCTAACGGTGGCGAATTCATCATCGTTGACATATTCAGACAGTTGCCGCAAAGCCCATCGGGTGGTTTTGTAATCGGCTTTTCCGTCTCTCAGAAGCCGATAGAGAATGAGGCCCGGTAAAATAAAAGGATACGACTTGTCAAGGTATTATTGCAGCCTGGATATTTCTGAGCAAAAAACATAGCTTTCAAAAAATCCTCCCCCAGCTTCGTTGTTCTCCTGAATCTTCATATACGCATAAATAAATGGTTTTTCCGAATCAGGCAAATTCTTTCTGGGCGCCAATCCTGATCTTCGGTCGGTCTCTCATTTCAATGTCCTCCTGTTCGCATGATTTTTTCGCGTCAATTCGGTAACAAAATCACGGGAATAATTTAAAAGTCAGAATGAGCTTTTTTTGGGCTTGACTTATTTGGTGAATGTAGATGATTTGTATTCAACTGGTGCAAATGTATCCCTGCATTCGATAATTGCTATGATTCGTGACGATTCGTGTCAATTCGTGGTTGATTAATTTTTAAAGCTAATATCTTACCTTGAATTCATGAGAAATTTTCTCTTCATTTTTTTGTGCGTTTTCTGGCTGGCCGATGTGGCTGCGATGGTCGCTATGGCTCCTCTGGGGGAGCATGTCGTGTGGTTTTCAGGATTGTTCTGTCTGGGGCACATCCTCATGATCTTATTGGTGCAGAAGCTTCCACCGGACCTTAAACACAGCACGTCTGTGGCGATTATTCTCATCATCGGCGTGTTTGCCAGACTGCTGTTTTTAGCATATCCGGCGGGAAATGATGTTTACCGATATGTTTGGGAGGGCTATATCCAGAATCTGGGGTTTGACCCCTTTGTTTTTGCTCCGACACACCCGGTACTGTCGGATATCGCCCGGGGAGAGATATATCCTATCTGGCAGCAAATAAATCATCCGGATTTCTCGGCCGCCTATCCACCGCTGACTTTACTGCTTTTCAGGCTGCTTGCCGGGGTGGATCCCGAACCTTTCTTTTTTAAAATTGTCATGATCGTTTTCGATATCGGAGTGATGATTGTATTGATGCTGATGATCAACCACCGCTCAGTTAATCCGTCCCGGTTAATCCTATATGCCTTTAATCCGTTGGTGCTCCTTTATATTGCCGGGGAGGGGCATATGGACGTGATCCAGTTGTTTTTCCTGTGTCTATCTCTTTATCTGATCCTTTGTAAAAAGCACCACTTTTCAGGGTTTTTGATCCTGGGGCTGGCTGTCGTATCGAAATATTTTGCTGTGCTGGCTTGGCCCTTTCTGGTGAGTGCGGAAAACCGTCTGAAGAGTTTTGCCGTATTGACACCCTTGATTCTCTATATACCTTTCATGGACGCCGGCAGCGGTGTGTTTCAATCTCTGGGCGTATTCGCAAGCAATTATCACTATAATGACTCAATGGCTGTGTTGATCCGATTCCTTTTCGGTGACCTGCATCTATTGGCAACCGCAATTTTTTTGATAGCCGGTGTTGTCTGGATATACCTGTTTGTCCATGACAAACTGCGCAGTGTTTATCTGGCTTTGGGATGCTTAATGCTATTTCTGCCCACGCTTCAACCCTGGTATCTGGTGTTAATGGCCCCTTTTCTGGTTTTCTTTCCGTCGCGTGCCTGGCTTTACCTGCAGGCGGCGGTCGTCTTTACGTTTCCGGTGATAGCTGTTGAAGCGAAATCCGGGATTTTCCAGGAAATCTTCTGGTTGAAATGGTTTGAATACATTCCTTTCTATACCCTTCTTATCTGGGGTCTGTTTCGTGACGGCTACATTTTCAGCAGCCACTCTTATTCGAAGCCGAGAACCATATCTGCAGTTGTACCGACGTTCAATGAGGAATCCAGCATTAGTCGATGTATTGAGTCATTAAAAAATTGCACGGAAGTCAAAGAGATAATTGTGGCCGATGGTGGATCGACGGACAAAACCCGATCCATCGCCTTAAACCACAACGTCCGGGTGATCCAAAGCCCCCAGGGCAGGGGGTCTCAAATCAAAGCTGGGGTAGATCTGGCCACCGGTGATGTGATCCTGATCTTGCATGCCGACTGCGTGGCCGTCAAAGGCGCATTTGAACGTGCCATAAAAGTACTCGCAGCCGATGCCCATGTCGTGGGCGGTGCTTGCGGGATGCAATTTGAATCCCAAAATACAAAAACGCGGTTGATCGCCTTTCTCAACAATGTGCGTACGAAACTTACGGGGATATCATTTGGCGATCAGGCCCAATTTTTTAGAAGAGAGGCACTTGGCCATATGGGCGGATTTCCGCCCATGATGCTGATGGAAGATGTCGAGCTTTCCTTGCGATTAAAGGAGGTCGGACGGCTGGTTTATTTGCGTGACGGGATTGTAGTTTCGGATAGACGCTGGAGCGACAGCCGTTTTGCGGGCAACTTTCGGACAGTAATTTACCTTTTCACCCGCTACCTGATCGAACGCCGATGGGGCACGGTTAATCGGTCAATGAGGAAATATTATGAAATTTATTATCCAAATAATTAATTCGCCGCGGAGTTTCGCCACGAATAGTCACGAATTCCCACGAATTAATGCATTAGACAAGCGCATTTATTCAAAATTGATAAAATTCCTTATAAATTAGAAAGTTCCCCATATTTCTCCCTGTTTCAGCGGATTAATTACCAAACCGTTTCATACTGTTCCGGGGCCAGATTCCATTCCTGGCCGTACACATGGATGCGATAGGTCTCGCCGGCTTGGTCGTATACCTTTCCCCCCTCGTGCACCCAGGCCAGTATTCCCCCTCTTAAGTTATAAACCGGGATGCCACCTCTTTGGAGGTTTTCTACGAACACCCCGCTGCGATAGCTGATGGTACAATAAGCAATTTTTACATGGTCCTCGTAGCTTTTGTAGTTGTTGAGGAATTCCTTTTCAGTGATCGCACCGGGTAGCATGGAGATCTGTTGTTCTTCCGGCTCCCGGGTGTCGATGAAAACTGCTTTTTGGTCAGTGATGAGGTTCATGGCCTGCCGGGGTGTTAAGTCCAGGACATCGGGAAATTTAGTTTTGTACCCGTCATAAAGGCTTTCGACCTTCTGGTGTTTGGCAGCATCCGACAAATCATTCGATGACAGGCTTTGCTGGCCCATCAGCGTTACGAATGCAAAGGCTAAAATCGCAGTAAGCAATCCCCAGATGAATCTGCGGTATTTTTTATATATGTGTATCATGGCTCAATTATTTGTTTTTATTTTATCTCGTGGAAGAGTGGGGCAAAGCTAGTCGGTTAATTATATAATTCATTCAAACTGATAAACTTATTATATCAAAATATTACAAAAATCACAATCCATTAAAATTTATAAATATTATTGCGCTATGCCACAAACGGAAGTTGATGTACGTAGCAACGCGGAAGGTTCTTATGAGACTACTTCAAAGGTTCAATTTTGCTGAGAGGGTTTAGACCTTCTGCTCTATCCCAGTTATTTATCAGTTCATTTTGGTGTTGTGTTGCCCATTCAATAACGAGGCCGAGCGCCCTGGGCGGCAGATTTCCTGCGAATACAGCCAATGTATTTATGTCAATCAATACTTCATGCTCTCCGTAACTTGCATGAAAATGCGGTGGATTGTGCTCATTGAAGAACATCTTGATCACAATACCATAAAACCTGGAGATTTCAGGCATAGTCAACCTTTTGCTCTAGTTTCGGAAAAATATTTTCAGGCTTTTGGTTGGTTATTTTGAGGTAAAGTGAATCCGGACAGAGGTCAACTTTGTCATTCCACAATAGTTCTCCTGATGAACCAATCCTGATTTTTTTAAATTCGTTGTAATCATCCCACAACGCAAAGACTCCCCTTCCAACGAGGTGAGATAAGTCCGATATGCCACTTTGCCCGTCGTTATATTCCAGCCGCAATTTATAATTCTTTAACACTGTTACCTTAATTATTTTATGCATGGTTATCACCTTTTGGAAATATTATAGATGATGAATATCAAATCAGCGCAAAAAGTTCAATTTTTATCGATTTTATTTTTAAAATTGCCAATGGTTTCTTTATAATCCCGGCTTCCGAAAATAGCGGAACCTGCTACAAATATATCCACCCCGGCGTCCGCAATTTCGGATATCGTTTTCTCGTTGACGCCGCCATCGATTTCAATCAAAGTGTTTAATTTTCTGTTTTGGATCATTCGGCGCAGTTCCTTGATCTTATCCAGGCTGTTGGGTATGAATGCTTGACCACCAAACCCGGGATTGACACTCATAACAAGAACATATTCAACTAATTCCAGGATCCACTCAACAAATTGCAGCGGTGTCGAGGGGTTTAGCACAACACCCGGTTTGGCGCCGCACTCGCGAATCAACTGGATACTGCGGTTGAGGTGTATACAGGATTCAATCTGAACGGATATGTAAGTGGCGCCGGCCTTTGCGAAGGCCGGGATATAATCCTCTGCGCTCTCAATCATCAGGTGCACATCTATCGGCAGCCTGGTTACCCGGCGGACAGCCTCTACAATTAACGGTCCGAAGGTGATATTCGGCACGAAATGGCCATCCATCACATCGGCATGGATCCAATCAGCGCCAGCCGCTTCGACCGCTTTTACCTCATCGCCGAGCCTTGCAAAATCAGCCGATAAAATTGAGGGTGCAATGTATTTCATTTAAAAAATCTCCGATTTTTTAGTTGATTGAGTTTATTATGTTGATTGATACCAGAAGACAGACGACAGAAGCCGGTTGACAGATGTCAGATGACAGAAAGCAGATGACAGAAAGCAGATGACAGAAAATTAAGGTCGGAATTGGGAATTCGGATGTCGGAAAAATTGGTAGACAGAGGCCGGATTATTTTTTTAATTAAACGATTACTTAACTCTGTCTGGTCATTCAACCAGAATCCCACTACCGCTTCTATTCTTCTATTCCTGCCGCCAATCGATGTTGTACTCTATGCCTTCTGCCCTATGCCATCCCCTCGCAACCCGAAACCAGCAGGATCTCGATTATCCAGCATCCAGTATCAAGTATTCAGCATCGAGCATCCAGCATCGAGCATCCAGCATCGAGCATCCAGAAACCAGCAACCAGTCCTACCACGCTTCATACATACGTGTCCTCACAAGTTCATCATCCTCGAAGATAAAAACCGTGGCATCATGATCTCTGGGAACCAGGACCCATATTTCATCGCCGGGCTTAATGTAGTCGTCGAATATATCTGTTGTCGTTTCCGTGTTTTCCAACTCCACCCGGACTCGCTTTTTAAGAAAGCCGATATTGATGCGATGCTGCAGCAGACTGCCGTATAACGGGCGGTGAAGTCGATCGCCATCTGCTTTGGCGGAAGGGCGATTGATGACCAGGTGCACCGGACTGCTCACATTCACGCTATATCCCGCCAGGGGCTCCTGGCCAATTATACTATTGCGGGTCTTTTGTTTATCAAATTGCGACCGTATGTTGCCAACGGTTAAATTCGCGTTTTCGATTATTAGGACTGCTTGATCGAAAAAATGACCGGATAAGTCAGGCATAACATATTTAACGGGTCTCGGCCCTGAACTGACCAGGATATCTGCTTTCGCTCCACGGGTAATCAAATCTCCGGCTTCCGGGACCTGGACGATGACGTGATCTTTTTCAACCGTGCTGCTGTAAGTGTGCGACAATTTTCCCCGGGTAAAGCCGTTTTCGTCAAATATCATGCGGGCCTGTTGATCGGATAAGGTAACGACGTTGGGCATCAATATATTTTTAGCACCTTTTGATATGATAATTCTGACATCACGATCTTTCTTTATTTCCGATCCTGCTTCAGGCTCCTGGAAGGTAACGTGGTTTTTTGGATATTTTTGGTTGTATTCAGAACCATTAACTTTAGTATTCAATTGAAGATCCGTTAAAACTTCAAGGGCGGAAACCACATCTTTTCCCACCAGATCCGGAACAATAACCGTATCTTCGCTTTTAATAATGAGGGTCAATGTCAAATAGGCACTGGCTCCGGCGACCAGCAAAAATGCCAGACATAAGCCCGCTATTTTTGCTATCTTTGCAATCATGGATTTCGTTGCAGTCGAACAGCATAAAAGCCGTCCATCTGCTTTAAGTGTGGGAAAGTTTTAAAAACGCCCGGTACATCCGCCATCGAACAAAGCGTATCCGGCAGCTGACCAAACTGTTTACTTATAACAAACTCATCGTGATTTTTCAAAAACTCATTAACGACCGCTTTATTTTCCTCAGGCTCAGAGCTGCAAACAGCATATACCAATATACCCGAAGGCTTGACAAGATGGGACAAATTTTCCAGCAGTCGAATTTGCCTGGTTTTGTATTTTGCTAAATTTCTTTTGGATGTGCGCCATTTTATATCAGGATTGCGCCGCATAACGCCAAGGCCGGAGCAGGGTGCATCCAGAAGAATACGGTCAAAGGCGGGCAGTAGATCCCGGGGCAATTTTCGTTCAAGATTGTGATTGATTGTCGACAGGATTGAAATGTCCAGTCGCGGCATATCGGTTTTAAGTCGCAAAAGTTTGCTTTCACTTACATCCAGAGCTACCAGAACTCCCTCATTTTTCATGAGCTGGGCGATGTGACCGGTTTTGCCGCCCAGCCCGGCGCAGGCATCCAAAACCGTATCACCGGGCTGCGGATCCAACAGCAACGAAACCAGCTGGGCGGCTTCATCCTGCACCTGAAACCAGCCGGCTTTAAAAGCACTAAGCTCTGGTATCGATGTGGCGGGATTAATAAAAGTAATCCCATCCGGAGCATAGCAGGTCGGGCTTACTAGAGCGGTTTCGCTTCCTAAGGCCTCTGCCAATTGCCCGCGTGACGCTTTGAGGGTATTGGTGCGAACGGTAATCGGAGGGATGGTATTCAAACTGTCGCATAACGAAGCGGTGTTATCAGAACCATAGCGATTCATCCATTTGCGGATAATCCATTCGGGAAAGGATTTTCGCACGGCCATCGCCGCAACTGCATTTTGATTTGGATCCGGCAAAGATACGTTTGGATATGCCCGGGCAGCTTTTCGTAACAACGCGTTGACATAGCCGACCACCCATGGCGCACCGCAAGTTTTGGCCAACTCGACTGCCGTGTTTACCGCTGCGGAATCCGGTATGCGATCCAAATATATAATTTGAAACAGGGCCAAACGCAGGATATTCAATACATTTGGATTGATTTTAGTAAACCGCGTACTGGAGAAGTGTGAGATCAAATAATCCAAACGTCCCCGCCAGCGCAACACGCCGTAAACCAGGGCCTGGAACAACGCGCGATCCTGTCTCGAACCTATGGCGACGGTTCCGAAATATTCTTCCAGGATAGAATCCAGCGTGCGGTGCCCCTTATCCAGGATATTTAATACGTCTAATGCGCTTTTACGAGCATCAGTGGGCATGATGGATTGATTTCAAATAAATTTATGGATTCAATGGTAGTTGTATAATATATATTTCGGGATCAAACGGCCCAAAATGACAAATCCCAAATCCCAAATGACAAATAATTTCCAATGACCAAAATCGCAATTTCGAAAAATGTGGTAATAATTTTTGGATCATCGCCAATAAAGTTGGAGCAAAAAGCATTTGCATCCCCTTGAATGTGGTTAACCCAAAATCATATTAGTCGCAGACACGCGCAGACAATGCGCGGATTAAAAATATTTTTACCTGAGCGACCCTTTCGACGGCGCTCGAGACAGGTCTGCCCATGAAAAAGTATCTATAACATAATTGAATCATACTACTTTTCGACTTTTTTAATTCACTTTGTTTCGGTCATTGATAGTTCGAATTTTGAGTTTATTGGGAATTTGGTGCTTGAAACTTTCTGCTATGTTGACTTTCATCGAATAATATAGGCACCTCGATGAAAGATAGTTACCCAAGAATTGTGCCGGGCTGTATCGGGTGCCCTCGCAGAAATTCTTTAATTGTCAGGCGTTTTCCCGAGGCACCCTGAATTTCCCGGATAGACAGCACGCCGTCTCCGGTTGCCACCCGCAGCTCATCCGGGAATCCCACTAAAACCTTGCCGGGAGGTTCCGCGATATCTGCCGCTATAGGGGTGGCACTGAATATCTTCAGGCGTTTGTCGCCCCAAAAAGTATAGGCTCCGGGCCAGGGGGTAACTCCCCGCATGAAATTTTCCAGGGACTTGGCGGATTTGTTCCAATTGATCAGGCCGTCATCCTTGGTGAGCATGGGGGCGTAAGTTGCGAGGTTGTGATCCTGAGGTATGGGTTGAATGGAATTATCTGCGTATGCTTTCAAAGTGTCAATCAATACTTTCGCCCCGTTGACGGCCAGACGATCATGCAGCGTGCCGGCCGTATCATCGGGTTCAATGGCTTCCTTAGCGGTCAACAGAACGTCTCCGGTGTCCATACCTTTATCCATCAGCATGGAGCATACGCCCGTTTCGGGTTCTCCATGGATAACAGCCCACTGAATGGGGGCGGCACCGCGCAGCTTGGGCAGCAGCGAGGCATGAATGTTAATGGTCCCGATGCGGGGCAGGGCCAGCACATTCTCGGGCAGGATTTTTCCATAGGCGATGACCACTTGAAAATCTGGTTTAAGGGATTTGATTTGATCCGCAAAATCGGGTGTCCTAATGGAAGAAGGCTGGACGACCGGGTATCCCAGATCCTGGGCTGTCTGTTTTACAGGCGAAGGCGAGATCCGGCGCCCCCTTCCCTTGGGACGATCCGGTTGCGTGACAACCATAGCAATTTCATACCCGTTTTGATGCAGGGCTTGCAGGCCCGGCACCGCAAACTGCGGCGTACCCATAAAGATGATTCTGAATGGTTTTCTCATATAAATATCTAAAATTTAAACATGTTAATTCTCTAATTCTAAGTCCGGACAAGCCTGATGAATGAACTAAAATGAACTAAAATTTGAAATTGACTAAAATTGTGGTGTCGCTGTGCTCCGTCGTTCACTAAGAACCTACTGGATCTGGGGTACTGATAAAATACTACCCATAAACACAACACTAACGAAGCTGTCGGTTTCTCTTTATTTAAATCGACGGAATACATTAACTTTAGGCAATTTAGTCATTTTATAAATTTAGTTATTCTGCAAAACACTGTATTGCACTTAGTTGAAGAAATTGTCACCAACATTCAATTAGCAACCCGTTGCATCCCTACATCCCCTTCAATTGCTTTTTTACACGGCGTTTGTACATTTGCCGCTTTAATGAACTAATGTGCTCGATGAACAAGGTGCCGTTCAAATGGTCGATCTCATGCTGCAAAACGATGGCCAGCAGTCCTTCTGCATCCATTCGGATGGGATTGCCCTCCCGATCATGGCCTTCGACTGTAATATTGGCCGCGCGTTCTACATCTGCCCTGAAATCCGGAACACTGAGACAGCCCTCATTCTCAGATAAAATCTCGCCTTCATTTGTGACAATCTGGGGGTTGATCAAGACCTGCAGAGAACGATTTTCATTCCGGGGAGCAATGTCATAAATCAATAAACTTTTATCCCAGCCAACCTGGATCGCTGCCAACCCGATTCCCGGAGCCTCGTACATAGTGGCGGCCATATCATCGATCATCTGCTGAACCTTTGCATCGATGTTTTCCAGCGGCTTGGTCGGTTCACTCAGGAATTTATTGGGGTATGTGAGTATATCTAGTTTTGACATAAGGTTAACTCAATAGAATTTATCATTTTACGTGCCACTGCCTTTGACGATTGCATTATTTCGTGGTTATTCGTGTCAATTCGTGGCAGACTTGTTTTTTAAGTGCTTACCAGCCAATCGGCCGGGTTTAACCGTTGGCGGCTGGTGCTGGTATTCCCCGCCAGCAAAAGATATCTTTCGAATATTCACACTGAGAATCATCGCGGACGCCAATCCCGCAATGATTACCGGAAAAACTTGCACGGCATGATTCGCCAGTGTAAACCCGGCAGCCTCTTTGGAAGAAATTCCGAACAATGACATGGCGAAAACCCCCGCGGCTTCCCAGAGCCCCCACCAGCCGGGAACCGATGGCAATGCAATAAAGAAGCAGATAATCACCATTACCACTGACAATTCAAAAAACGTCAGATTTATTCCCGGGCTGCCAAGAGAAAATAAATAGTATGAAAATGCTGACAGGCCCCAGATCATAAAAGATAATATGCTGCATAAAATAATTTTCTTCGGATAGCGAATTAGAGCGAAACCCTGGGCGATGTTTGCGATAATTCCAATCAGGGGCTCGCAAAACTTTTGCTGAATCGTTTCTTTGATGTTCTGGCCGGCAAAGAAAACCAGGTTCGGTAAAAACCTAATGATTCCGTAGAAAAAATCACGAACTTTACCAATGGTAATTAAAATAATTCCGGCGAATAAAACTGCCCCTAATTTGAGCATGCCGCCAAAAATGATATCCAGAGTCTCGCGATTCAGCTGGTAATTTAAAAAGGTCTCGTTAACATCGGGACGGATCTGGATTGCGCTAACCGTTACGATAAACAGCAGGAGCAAAAGGCAGATGTCAAACATCCTTTCGGCAGCAACGGTTGCCAGACCGGTCGTAAAAGGGACTTTTTCTTTCCTCTGCAGGATGATCGGACGTGTGACTTCGCCCAGGCGCCCCGGCAGAACACAGTTTATCATAAACCCAATCATCATCGGGTGTAACGCACGCCAGACCGTGATTTTCTTTGTCGACATCAGAATTATCTGCCAACGGATTGCCCGCAGATAAAACGAAATCAGTACCATCACAACCGACGGCAACACCCACAAGTAATTGATGGATGCCAGGTATTTAAAAAGATCGCTGACGGGAACATTCCGAAAAGCAAAATAAAGTGCCGCTGCCGATACGACCAACCCAACAAGGAATGAGATCGTCATCTTTTTGTTCATAGTATAGATTGGTTCCCTGGTTTTGCTAAAATTTCGTGTGCGGCCGCAATATCGAGTTTGATCTGATCGATCAACTCGGAAATATTGGAAAATTTTATCTCATCTCGGATCCGCTGGATAAAATTCACTCTGATTTTCCTACCATATATATTAGCACTAAAATCGAAAATATGCACCTCCACGGTAAATTCATGATCTTCAAAGGTCGGGCTGTAGCCGATATTCGCAACGCCCCGGTGCTGATTGCCCTCACATTCCACGGTCACGGCATAGATTCCGGTTTTAGGGCATAATTCATCGTGCAGATTTATGTTGGCAGTCGGAATCCCCAGCAATTTTCCGCCGCGATCGCGTCCGGTCACCACCTTGCCCCTGATCTGGTAATTGCGGCCCAACATTTTTTCAGCCTGCCCCATCCGGCCGTCCGTCACCAGTTGCCTGATTTTGGTGCTGCTGATTCTTTCTGCTAAAGCCCTGGCCGATTTGATCCAGCCGGCCACGATGACCTCAAATCCATATTCAGGCCCATAGGATCTTAACAGGTCGATATTGCCTTCACGATTTTTGCCGAAACTGTAATCTTCGCCCACTACAATTGCTTTTATACCTATTTTTTGGACCAGCAAGTCTCTCACGAATTGTTCGGCCGATAGTGCAGCGAACTCGATGGTGAACGGAACACAAATGAGGACATCGATACCGGTGCGCTGGATCAATTCAGATTTTTGCTCATAGAGCGTTATCAAGGGCGGATGATTATTTTGTTTTAGTACACGAAGCGGATGTGGTTCAAACGTCATGGCGACCGATGTGCCGCTAATGGTTTCGGCTTTTTCAATGACTTCATGGAAAAGAGCCTGGTGCCCGATGTGTACCCCGTCGAAATTGCCGATGGTAATAACAGCATGATTAAACGGTTCGATAATTTGATCAAGATGATTAAAAACTTTCATATAAATATATCTCTAAAATTCTGCAGGTAATCATTCCATTATTCCAACATTCCACCATTCCCGCTGGAGCACAATGTTGTTTGCCCACGTCTACAAGCAGGCCACTTTTAAATTTATTTCGAAGCCATCAATTATGGGCTTGACATGAATCCTAAAATAGATATATGTAGACCACAACCTGAATTAAATCAATCTTTTTAAACGTGCCGAAGTGGCGGAACTGGTAGACGCGCTAGGTTCAGGGTCTAGTGGGCGTACGCCTGTGCGAGTTCGAGTCTCGCCTTCGGCACCACAAATTATAAACACAAAAAGCGCAATTTCAATATTGCGTTTTTGTGTTGTAAGCCCCGCTCTATTTATCGATGCCTATTCATACACGATTAGAAGGCACCGCCACGCATAGCCGACCTTAGCAAATTTGCAAAACTGACGTTGCCCATGGTCATCAACTTCACCCATCTGTCCTTATTAGGATCCATCAGGTTTATAATTTCATTGTCGGATAATCCCTGTTTATTTAACAGTTGAACCTGGCCGACGATGTCTTCAAGATACTGCAATTTTTGCGTTAACCGTGGTTTACCTTTTTCCGGGCAAGGGTTGTGGGCGCAGAATAAAGCGTCAAAATCATATCCGCGCATTTTTTTGAGTGAGTCGATTTGGTCGTAGATTTTTTCATCCGACCGAAAATACTTGATCCGTTCACCCAGGTAAAGATCGCCGGCAAATAGCCAGCCGTTTTCTTCTTCCAGAAATACCGTATGATCCTTGCTATGCCCGGGTGTATGAATGGGCCGCAAGGTGAAACGCTCAGACTCAATCACCGCCCCAAATGGTTTGACCTTTACATTTTCTGATTTCCCCCAGATATAACGTTGATAGGGCAGAATTTTGCGATTTGCCGCCATCTTTTCGGCAGTTATGGAATGCCCGAGGATTTCGATCTGGTGCAATCGGCCAAGCGCAAATGCATTGCCGCTGTGATCTTCGTGATGGTGGGTTAAAAGGATTTTATGGGGTTGTGTGTTCCGGAGCTGTTCGATGACATGCTTTCGCATATTGCTCTGGCCGGTATCAATGATGACCCCGTCGAGAACATAGATGTACACCGACATAAAAGGTCTTCCCACGGGGCCATAGCCAAATTGAAATGCTGCTATGTCACCGAACTGTTCGCTGTTTACAGTATGCATGGTAAGATAAGGTGTCAGGTGTCAGCGCCGCCGCTGGCCTGAAATGCGGCCAGTCTGACCGTAGAAGAATCTGTAAATTCATATAAAGGCGTTTTCAGGCGTTCGAATCTGATACTATGCGTCCTCGTGAATCAGAATTTTATCGAGGACGAACACGAGTACGAGGACGACGACGAAGTCTGTAGAATTGAATCTTCCCTGACACGTGAAACCTGTTTCATCCTGACTGCGGGCGCTGCCTGGCTCCTGGCATTACCTTTGAATCGTAACTTTCTCCATAACGACGGCATCTACCGGTCGATCGCCGGCGCCAGTTTTACAAGTGCCGATGGATTTAACGACATCCATGCCCTTGACCACTTTACCAAAAACCGAGTGTCTGTTGTCTAAATGAGGTGTTGCAGCGAGGGTGACGAAAAATTGGCTGCCGTTGGTACCGGGTCCGGCATTGGCCATAGAGAGAATGCCTTCACTGACGTGCCTCAAGGACGAATCAAATTCATCTCCGAACTTGTATCCCGGACCACCGGTTCCGGTTCCCTGGGGGCATCCACCCTGAATGACAAAACCTTCAATAACCCTATGGAAAGTCAAGCCGTCATAGAAATTCCCCCCTTTATCCGTTTCCTGACGCCCCTCTGCCAGATTGATGAAATTCCACACGGTTTCAGGGCACTCTTTGGCATAAAGCTCAGCTTCAAACGTTCCCAGGTTGGTCTCAAAAACAGCAGTTGCGCGATCAAGATCTTCTTTGTAGTCGTTTTTTGCAGTCATAGTAGTCTCCTTTTTAGGTAGTTTGTCTTATTTTATTTTACTGTTTGGGGACACAGATGAACATGGTTATAAACGGTAGGACTACCGAATAATGAATTTTTCTCCATTTTTTCAATTCTCACTTCAATAAATTTGTTTTTTAGTTCATCCTTTCCATCAATCAACACCGGAAGGTAATTGGACGATATTCCTTTTAACAATCCGCTGGTTCTGTCGCGTTGGGTTTCGATCAGGACTGAAATTTTCTTACCCAAGAATTGTTGGTAAAAATTCATCCGTTTGTCCAGCCCCAGCTTTCGCATCTGTTCACATCGGTTCTTAATTTTTTCATGCGGGATGTTGTCCGTGAATTCAGCGGCCGGTGTTCCGGGCCGCACGGAAAACGGGAAAACGTGTAAATAACTTAGCGGCAGATCATTAACCAAATTATAGGTGTTTTCAAATGCATTCGCACTTTCCCCGGGAAAACCGATGAGCGTGTCCGCACCAATTGCGGCATCCGGCATCAATTCCTTTATTTTGACGATTAAATCATGGAAAATCTGCCGGGAATAGGGGCGTCCCATTATTTTTAAAATATGATCATCACCGCTTTGCAGCGGTATGTGAAAATGACGGCAGAACATATCGGACTCAGCAACAATTTCTATAATTTCATGGGTCAGTTCAAGTGGCTCAATCGAACTCAGGCGTACCCGATCAATAAGCTCTAAAGCCCGGATGCGGCGCAGCAATGCTGCCAGATTGGCGGCAGGCGAAAGATCACGCCCATAGGCGCCGAGATGGATACCGGTCAGCACAACTTCATGATAATCTGCTGCAGCCAGTTGTTGGATGCTTTGCAGAATGTTGTCCAGCGGCATGCTGCGGCTGCGACCGCGTGCAAAGGGGACAATGCAGTAGGTGCAAAATGCGTCACAGCCGTCCTGGATTTTTAAAAATGGACGTGTTCGGGGTGCTGAAATTGCAGTCGGCATCAATTGGAATTGGCCACTGTTGCGGATATCATATTCGGATGAAACCTGATCAGTCGATGTTTGATCACCATTTGGCCGGATCAGCCGGTTGATGGACATCTTTTTGTCATGTCCAACGATGTAATCCACGCCGTCGATTTTATCAATTTCCTGCGGTGCAGTCTGGGCATAACATCCGGTTACAACAATTCGGGCGTCCGGATTGGCACGGATGGCCCGGCGTATCGCCTGCCTTGACTGCATGGAGGCTTTTTGTGTCACCGTGCAGGTGTTTACAATACATACCTCGACCCCTTCGCAGTTGGTGGTCGCCGACCATTCAGACGCTAGCAAATCCTGGGCAATGGCCTCTGATTCGGCCTGATTGACTTTGCAGCCCAAAGTAGTGATGGAAAATTTCGGCATATCTATTTATTTTTTAATTTTGGGACACGGATTAGATTGATTTCGGATTTTAGAATGCGGATTGCGGATTTACAGATGGAAATTTATCTGGACCCAATGAGCCTCACTAATCAACTCCAATTCAAAAAACTTAATCAGCAAATCAACCCAGTCAACTTAATCAAGTAACTTAAACAAACCACCTCAGTCAACTCCCCACACGGTGAACTGTGAGCATCCCAGTATCTCAAGCTTCCAACGCCACACCTG
This sequence comes from Olavius sp. associated proteobacterium Delta 1, assembly GCA_902749685.1. Classification (GTDB taxonomy): domain Bacteria; phylum Desulfobacterota; class Desulfobacteria; order Desulfobacterales; family JAFDCJ01; genus JAFDCJ01. The sequence continues at coordinate 17,681 of CACVKW010001309.1, forward strand.
CCGACCTTCTTTTTTTCCACCTTCCGCATTCCGACTTCCGCATTCAAATCCCTCCCACCTTCTGTTTTTCCGCCTTCCGCCTTCCGAATTCAAAAGTCTCCCGACTTCTCTGTCTCTCCGCGCCTGGCGCTATGCCCTATGCGCCGTGCTGTCTTCTATCCAGCCGGCACCTAACACCTCATCGTTTCGGTAAAACACCGCGCCCTGGCCGGGGGTTATGGACGCTTGCGGCTCCTTAAACCGAACCACAGCCGTATTTCGATCCCCGGGAATGACTGTTGCCGCGACCTCTTGACTGCGGTAACGCACGCGTGTGCGGATTTCCATGAGGGCGCCTGGTTCTGCACCAATCCAATTGATGTCGGTTACCCGGCATTCGGATGACAGCAGATCGTTTTTGGAACCGACTATCAATCGGTTGCGTTCGGCATCCAACCGAACCACGTAGTAGGGTTCAGCTGCGGGGCAGTTGATACCGCGTCGCTGGCCGATCGTAAAGAGGTGCAGCCCCCGATGTTCTCCAATCACCTGACCGTTGACATTTTCGATTAAACCGGGTTGCGGATCAAAGCCGGTTTGTTTGGCTAAAAACTCGGCATAGGCTTCATCTTTTATAAAGCAGACATCCTGGCTTTCGGCCCGGGTGACCGGGTACAATCCCTTTTGCGTGGCCATTTGCTGTATATCTGATTTTTTCATTTCACCGAGCGGGAAACAGGCGTTGGCTAACTGTTGCCGGGTCAGGCGAGCCAGAAAGTAGGACTGGTCCTTTTTAGGGTCCAGGCCTTTAAGCAGGTGGTGATGGCCGTTTGGGTCTTTTTTAATTCTGGCATAATGGCCGGTGGCCAGTTTCTGTGCGCCAAGTTTATGCGCATGGGCCAGAATGGTACCAAATTTAATCGTGGGGTTGCAGTGCATGCAAGGATTCGGAGTCTGACCGCTCTGGTAAGATCGGCAAAAATAGCCGACGATTTTTTCCTGAAATTCATCCCGGATGTCAATTATATCAACCGGTATTCCCAGTTGTTCTCCGATTTTGAGGACATTATGTTTTTTATCCGATCCCGGGTCCCGGGTATAGGCTGAGGCGGCTTCAAATCCGGTGATAAAGTGAATTCCGATTACATGCTGTCCCTGTTCCTTTAATAGATAGGCGGTCATCAATGAGTCCACGCCGCCGCTGATGGCAACTGCCGTGGTATGCTTCATTCAAAAAATGCCTGGTGGGTCGGCAGCACCTCCATGGCCCGGGGCGGGCAGGCCGGCACGCACAATTCGCAGATACTGCATTTTTTTTGGTCGAAAATCACTTTCATTTCCGGTCGCTGAACCGCCAGCGCACCGGTGGGGCACACCGCCGTGCAGGCACCGCAGTCCGTACATTTTCGCTTGTTACGTTTGATTTCCTGAGAAGCATTTTGGACTTTAACGCCCTGGGCTTTAAGAAACTTAATCCCTTCTTTGAAATTTTTTTTGCTACCCGATACTTCCAGCACCGCCACGCCTTCTTTGCGTGGCAAAATGGCGGCGTTGAGAATATTGAAAACCAGGTCATAATCCTTGGTCAAATGATACACAATCGGCTTGTGTACTTCATTTTTCGGAAAGCGAAGAATTAGTATTTTAGAATACACTCCAAACCTCCAAAGGTTCTTTAAATTAGTATTTTGAATCCTTCCGTAGCGCGGTTACCAAACAATAGACAATTCTAAGGAACGAACTTTATCGATTAACCACGGCCCGCCAGTCTAATGGTAAATATTCATTCTGTCAACAAGTGGCCTGTTTATTTATCCCTGTCAAGTGGTTAAGGTCGCTATCTTGGTCTGCCAAGGTTAAAAAATTTGATCATTGGTCAGGTTAACAACCGCTGCCGTATCGTTTCCCGGATATTTCGACGACCATCGATTATACCCTGAATGATGACAACACTGCCTAAAATCTGATAAATAATTCGGTAATTTTTGAAAATAATTTGACGGCAATGCAAGGCCGCGAATCCCTCCAGCTCGGAGGGGACATGACCACGTTCGGGATTTTGAGTCAGGCTGGTGCAGGCCTTGGAAATCTGTTCGTATAATCCTTTGGCTGCTTCAATTCTTCCTTCATTTTTGATGTAACGATATATTTTCAGCAAATCCTGTCTGGCGCCTGGTGTAAATTCGACGGTAAAAATCATTTGGAAAAGTCCTTGGAGATCATATCATCAATTTCCTCGAGCACCTGGCCGGCCGGTCTGGTTTTACCGTCTTCGAAATCTTTTTGACCTTGAGCTACCATTTTAAGCAAAGCCAGTGCTTCTTGAACACGCTCATACTCTGTAATGTCTTGAATAACGGCTTTGGCTTCCCCGTTTTGGGTGATAATCATAGTGCTGTGCTGTTCATTTAATTCACGGATTACATCGGCGGCATGTGCCTTAAAATAGCTAATCGGTTTAATGGCTTGACTGAGTTTCATGGAATGGTCCTTTTTAGAATTTAATTTAGACTTAATTTAGATTTTAAAAAGTCTTATGTCAACGATTATAATAATCGGTCACTTTCTCCCTATCCAACGAAATATCCTGATCCGTCCGGCTGACGGTAGAAATAAAATCCGCAATGACGACCACCGATCCATGCTATCATGCCGACGGTTTATTTCCGTGAATTTTAAAGGCCGGCCATAATTAAGTTTCTTGATTCCTCGAATATTTTCGCATATTATTATAATTGTAAGAAAAAAACCCAAATGGAATAAGGGAAGGTTGGAATTATGGAATTTTAGTAATTCCATTCGATTGCAGTATTTTAAAGACACTTAATACAGGGGCCTTTTACCCATGAACCGGTTCGCCTACCGATCAACCGGATTTGCCATCAAAACCCTATCCAACCTTTCCAAGGCTAGTATCGCATTTCATGCTCAGGAAAAAATTCCTAAAGGATCAATAATCTTCGTTATCAATCATTTTACCCGGCTCGAGACATTTTTGATGCCCGCCCAGATTTTTTCCCTAACCAAAGTTCCGGTTTGGTCGTTGGCCGATTATGAATTATTCAAAGGAGCGTTCGGCAGCTACCTGGAAAAGGTGGGGGCTGTTTCGACAAAAAATCCCGACCGGGACCTGCTCATCGTCAAAACATTGTTGACCGGGGAGGCGAATTGGATAATTTTTCCTGAAGGCAGAATGGTTAAAAACAAAAAAATTATTGAAAAAGGCCAATTTATGATTTCCTGGGCCGGTGGCAAGCATCCGCCCCATACCGGTGCGGGGACACTGGCCCTGCGGACTGAATTTTACCGGCAGCGATTACGACGGCTGTCAACGGAAAAGCCGGATGAAGCCAAGTACCTGATGGATCTGTTCCAAATCGAATCCCTGGACCCGGTGCTTGATCGGAGCACCTATATCGTGCCGGTTAACTTAACTTATTATCCCATCCGGGCCCAGGAGAATATATTGAGCAAACTGGCCTTACGGCTGGTGGATGACCTCCCCGAACGCATCGTGGAAGAACTTATGACCGAAGGATCCATGCTGATTTCAGGGGTGGACATCGATATCCATTTCGGTGATCCGATCCTAATCAATGATTATCTGCGAAACGCCTCCATTCGAAAGGATATCGAGACGACTAATAGAATTAATTTTGATGACCCCATCGCGTCAAAAAGCACCATGCGCAAAGAAGCGCTAAAACTGATGCAGCGCTACATGACCGATATCTATGGAATGACGGCTGTCAACCTCGATCATATCTTTGCCTCGATGCTAAAGTTGATGCGATTTCACTCTTGTCCAAAAACGGGTTTAGAATGAGTCATAAAGTGAGTAATAATACGAGTCATTGAAAAAAATCCTCCTTATATGTAGGGTGGTTGTTA
>CACVKW010001310.1 GCA_902749685.1 Olavius sp. associated proteobacterium Delta 1
AGGTCATTGCTGTCCAAAATAAATTGAAAATCAAATACTGCCTTTAATAATAACAGGCAGTTATAAACGCGAAATTGGTGATTTCGAAATCAGGTTATGC
>CACVKW010001311.1 GCA_902749685.1 Olavius sp. associated proteobacterium Delta 1
ACTGATCCTGGATTCTGGTTTCTGGATACTGGATGTCGTTGAAATTCACCGATAGTGTACTGTTAGATATCCAGCATCGAGTATCAAGCATCCAGCATCTGCCCGGAAAAAACAACGATCTCAGGCATAACGGCCAGGCTAGATGACAAGAATTTATGCAATGTTAGGGTTAATAGGGTTTCACTAATTTTCATGCAAGATTCAGGTATGAATTTTCCTTGACAGTTAGCCGTGCCGATGGTACTTGAAAACAAATTTTGAAGGCACGTAGCTCAGGGGGAGAGCGCTACCCTGACACGGTAGAAGTCGGGAGTTCAAATCTCCCCGTGCCTACCATAAGAATTAAGGGCTTACAGGCTATTGAGTTTGTAAGCCCTTTTTTAAAGTCTTCCTCTGCCGTATGCCCTGATTGTCATAATAATCCAAGACATACCGCCCACGTCTTTTTGCCACTTTAGCCATGATAGCCCCTCACTTTCTCCCTGAGTTGCCACGGGCAGGGAATCAGGGTCATTCCTTTTCGGCTCCGGTTGCCTATCCCGTGGATTTTTATTTGATGGTCATTTGACGGTTATTTGATAATTCCCTAATCTTTAACCGGCAACTCAAACTCATCCGCCTCAAACAATAGATCCCGCATTCCTAAATCAAGGTTCGTTCCGGTTATTTTAAAGCCAAACGGTGTCAGAGCATTTTCAATAGCCTGGTCGAGTTCGGGAACACCCTCGGTGTGTCCTTTGGCAGCCACCCGTAATGCACCCTGAGATAAATTTTCATTTTTCAGTATTTGATTTTTATGGTTCGACGGTTCGGGGGATAGTGTTGCTATATAGATATATATATAGCATGCTATACACCATGTCAAGTCTTACTTGCAATGTAGCAATATATCATTTATTAAAGTTACAAATCATTGCTTTGAGGATATTTATGGACAAGAAACAGGTATCTTTCAGAATTGAACCAGATATCATTAAGCGGTTGAAATATATCGCATTGGAACAAGATAGGTCTTTAACTGATATATTTATAGAGGCCATCCAGGACGTTCTGAAAAAACACGAAAAGCAACCCAAAGAATAACCGATAAAAAATAACGGAGAGCGTATGTCCTGAAGTAGACCCCATTTCTATGAGAGAGGTGGGGTTTTTGTTTGAAATGCTTACGCAAAGGTATACCCTATAGATGCAAAAAATTTTGAAATCCAACTTCGCTGCTGCAATGAAGACCATTGAAAGTATTGACTGATCCTGGATTCTGGTTTCTGGATCCTGGATGTCGTTGAAATTC
>CACVKW010001312.1 GCA_902749685.1 Olavius sp. associated proteobacterium Delta 1
AACCTGATTTCTAAATCACTAATTTCCCGTTTATAACTGCCTGTTTTTATTAAAGGCAGTATTTGATTTTCAAATTATTTTGGACAGCAATGATTGAAACACGTTGCTTGCGTCTTGTCAAATAATCACCCGCACCATGTCGCCTTTCCGGGCATTTAATAGCTGGGCGGCATTGCCCTTATTTACGGCGACTTCCAGATATCCACGACTCCCGATTAGACCCAATGGGGTGTCGGGTCGGACGGTTTCGTATGTCTGGTAAATTCCATAAATGGTGTGTGAACCGATCAGGATTCTGATTTTATTTTTTTGACCGGTCTGCTCGACCTGCGTCAGCATCCGATAATCAATATTTGATATCAAATTGCCGAAATGATCGACCGCCACGACTGTCCCGGTGATCTCACCGGTAGCCGATATGCGAGGATGCAGATTCCCAAGCCAGACAGCATCGGCCGGGGAGATTTCATCGCCCAACTGATGAAGATCGACTCCCTGAGATATATGGGCTCCCACCGGAGCAATTATATCCCGGCCGTGAAATGTTCGACTGACGGTATCCAAAAAGAAATTTGACTTCGTAAGTCGAACCAGTGAAGTGACGGCTTTTTCGTTGAATAAAAGTGTCAGCACCCCGTTATCCGGTGCAATAAAAAATTGCTTTCTCATTTCAAAGGCCAGCAGGAATCGACCGGTGCCGACGCCGGGGTCCACAACAATTAAATGGATACTGCCGTCGGGAAAATATCGGTAGGTGGAGTGAATCGCATATGCGGCCTGCACGATATCCTGACTATCGATCTGGTGGGTGATATCGACAATGGTAGCCGAGGGATTGATGGATAAAATAACCCCTTTCATCAACCCAACGTATTCGTCCCGGTTACCAAAATCAGTGAGAAGCGTAATGATAGACATGATCAAGAAAACATCTTGGTCTGGACCTTAAAGCCCAGATGCCTGAAGGAGGCCTCGGATGCTTTTCGGCCGGAAGATGTGCGGGTAATGAAGCCGATCTTCAACAGATAGGGTTCGATAATATCCACCAGGGTGTCGGACTCCTCTTGCAGGGTTGCCGCAATGGCTTCAATTCCCACCGGACCTCCGTGATAGAACTTAATGATGGTATTGAGGTAACGGCGATCCAGGTCGGTTAGGCCTTTTTCATCAACCCCTTCTAGCTCCAGCGCAGCAGCAACCGTTTCGGTGGTGATGTTGCCGTCTGCTCTGACCTGGCTGTAGTCCCGGACCCGTTTCAGCAGTCGATTTACGATACGCGGGGTTCCCCGCGACCGTTTGGCAAGTTCAACCGCGGCTTCACCACCAATTGTAATCCCGAGCAGTGCCGCCGAACGCTTGGTAATTTTCACCAAATCGGACTCGGCGTAAAAATCCAGACTGCGGAAGATGCCGAAGCGGTCACGCAGCGGTGCCGTAAGCAGGCCCACCCGGGTGGTAGCCCCGACCAAGGCAAAGCGCTTCAATTGAAAGCGGTGACTGCGGGCATGCACACCCTTATCGAAAACAAAATCGATGGCAAAATCCTCCATCGCCGGATAGAGGAATTCCTCCACGGCCTTGGGGATGCGGTGAATTTCATCGATGAAAAGGATGTCGCCGCTCTCAAGATGGGTCAACAACCCGATCAGATCGCCGCCTTTCTCCAGCGCGGGCCCTGAGGTAACGGTTAAATTGCCCCCCAACTCGTTGGCAATGATATGGGCCAGAGTGGTTTTGCCAAGACCCGGCGGGCCATGCAAAAGAACGTGATCGATGGGTTCGCGGCGCTGCATGGAGGCTTCAATTGCAATCTTGAGGGATTCTACCACCTCAGCCTGTCCCACATAATCGGATAGGTGTGCCGGGCGCAGTGATAATATTTCCGGTTCCTGATCATCCTGCATCGGCTCACCGGATACGATACCTTGCTTATCGGAAGAAAATGAAAAGACGTCATTGGACATAGTCTGTTGCTCTCGCATTATTTAAGGTTGACTTGAACCTATTAGCAATATTGGCACTTAGGTGGAAGGCGTTTGATGATTGAATATTTTAGATTGAAGATTGAATATTTATGGTTCGCCTTCGGCGGATCGATTTAAACAATTCGGGACCGGAGTAGTTTTTTGCACTGTCCGCGGGCATACTGTCTACCCGGTCCTGATTTTTCTGGATTCCTTCCTGCGCAAGAATAACGATTTAGATCGCAATCAACCAGGTGACTTCTGAAACAGTTAAAATATAAATGACAGAGCGCAGCGACTTCCATAAATATTCAATCTTCAATTTTCATTATTCAATTATTTTCCATCCTTTCCCCTTTGTACACTTCATCAAACAATTCTTCGGCCGTGGTGATCGCGTCATTGCGCTTCATGGCCTTGACAACCATCTTTCTGGCATCGGCAGGTTTATGACCGAGTTGCTTGATCATCACATCCAGCACCTGCTTGGTAAAATCTTCAATCAGGGGAGTTTCCTGGTGTTCAACCGGCTGGATCAATGCAAACTTGCCCATCTTCCCTTCCAGGGTGGCGATGATCTTTTGCGCGGTTCGGCGGCCGATGCCTTTTAACTGCGTGAGCCTGGCGATTTCGCCGGATTCAATGGCTGTGGCAATATCTCTGATGGGCACGTTTAGCGCCTTGACGGCTTTTAGCGGCCCGATATCTTCCACTGAAATAAAATATTGAAAAAATTCCTTTTCGATTTCAAGATTGAAACCGATTAAAACGGGTTTAGGTTGCCGTTCGGTTTGCTGGAAAAAAATGTAAAGCGAAATATCTTCGCCAACATTTTTATTTTGCAGTGATTCCATGACAATCGCCGGCAGCAGCACTTCATAACCGATCTGATTAGTCAGGAGCAGGACGCGATCTTCCTCTTTTTTTAACAATTTGCCTTCAAGATAACCAATCACAATTCAATTCCCGCTACCCGTTTTAATGGTTTTGATAGGCTTGATGCTGGACTTCACCCTTTTTAAAATCGACCCATCCACCGATTTTGAGCTGACACAACGAGTATATTTCCGCATTCCGCGTTCATCCATCACTCCGACTTCCGCATTCCGACTTAAAATTTCAAATATGGTTTTCATAATAGCGGTAAAAACCGATAAGGGCAAGCCCCATGGCATCGGAAGCGTGATAGGGTCTGATGGGAAATTGGTGCTTTAATCGGTGCCGCACGGACTCTTCCAGCTGCATTTTGCTGGCATTGCCGTTTCCGGTCAACACTTGCTTCGCCTCCCGCACGGGAATCTCAACCAACGACACACCCGTCTGCCATCCGGCAAGCATCACGACCCCGGTCACTTGCCCCAGGGTTATGCCGGACTTGGGGTATTTGGCCAGAGAAAACACATCTTCAACGACCATTAAGTCAGGTTTTTCATCTTTTAAGATTTGAAGAAGGTTTGAATAGATTTGAGCGAGACGGTTTGGCAAAGAATTGCTTTTGAGGGTGTTAATGCTGCCAAAGGAATAGCCTGTGATATTGCGACCATTTCCTCGAACGATTCCGACACCGGTTGCCGAAAGGCCAGGATCTATACCGATGATTGTTATCATTGGCCGTTCAAATTATTTAAAGTCTTTCAGTTTATCTTTGGCAATTTTTGCTTCGTTGGTTTTGGGATACTTTTTTATCAGTTCTTGTAAAATAAGGCGGGAATTGGCTTTATCACCCAGATTTAAAAATGCGAACCCCTGCTTTAAAAGAGAAGCCGGCACCTTGTTGCCTTTGGGATAGTTCTCGATCACTTTTTGATATTCGAGAATGGCTTTTTCATACCATTTTTCGCGGTAATATATTTCACCGATCCAGAACTGGGCATTGTCGGCGCGCTCCGATTTGGGATAACGCTCGATGAGTTCCTTGAACTTTTTGCGGGCTGCATCGGAGTCTCCCTGATCAAAAGCCTGTTTTGCCTGCCGGTAAATTTCATCTTCGGAAATCTCTTTGGTAACTTTGGTGACCGGTACGATTTTGGCCTTGGTTTGTCCGGTTGCGGCTGCCGGCTGGGAAGCTTCAAAATTCAGGTATTGTTCAATTTTACCAATTCGCTCATCGTTCATTCTGGTCGAATCTGCCAACTGGTCCAGCCGCGCCTGTTTGTTGCCGGTGGCCTCAGCTTCTTTTTGTTTTTGGCGCCCTATCGAAAATTCTAGCTCCTCGATTCTGCCGGTTAATGTACGGATTTCGTCGTTAAGAGCAGCAACCTGCTGGCGCAAAGTAGCAGCCTGGTGCCGCAGTGCCTGTTCTTCACCCTCACGGTTTTGCAAATCACTTTTTATGGCCTCACTCTTTTTACGGGATTCGGCATTGCGCACTTCCAGTTCGGATAAGCGATTGTCAATCGTCGCAACCTCATTCTGGCTGACACACCCGGCGACAAGAAATAAACAGGCCGAAATTGAGACGACAGCTGATTTCATTGCAGGTATGTTCATGGCATTAAAACCCAACCTAATTAATCCGCATCATCATTAACTTGACCCAAAAAATTACCCGCTGATTTTAAGCGGGTTTTAGTTGATAAGACAGCAGGTGCCGAAAATATCGGCACCTGCTGCATATCGGAACAATGGGCTGTAGCCCTATTTTAATCACCCGCAATATTAAAAGCGGCTTACTCTTATGGCAAAAAAAAATCCCTGTTAATTGACCACAAAGTGATCGCGCCTGTTTTTAGCCCAGGCTTCTTCCATATGTCTGGGATCTACAGGTCTTTCCTCGCCGTAGCTGATGGTTGTCAAGCGCGAAGGATCAATTCCCAGGTCAATCAGAAAGGCTTTGGCACTTTCAGCACGCCGATCACCCAGGGCAAGGTTGTACTCATTCGTACCGCGCTCATCACAATGGCCTTCGATGGTCACCGTTGCATCGGAATTTTCGCGCAGCCATTCGGCTTTTCGCAGCAGGTTATCCTGGGCGGCGGGCGTCAGGGTGGATTTATCAAAATCGAAATAAATGTCTTCCTGCATCACCACATCAGGCGCCATGTAGACGGCGACTTCCTCTTTTTTAACCTCCATCGTCTCCATCGGCGCTTTCTCTTCAGCGACCGGTTCCACCGGAGTTGCATCAACCACTTGTTTCTGACATGAAACGGAAAACAACAATCCCGGAATCACAAACAACAGTGCCAAAAAAATCCATTTCTTCTTTTGCATTTTTTCCTCCTTTCACATTCGGAAAATCTAGTTATCGAAATCGTTCATAGACCATTTGGGGTTGGTCTGCTCGCCTTTCATCATAAGTAATCGGCGTTGATCGGTTCCAAAGGCAGTCATCACATATATTCGAAAAAGTCCTTCACGGTTGGAGCTGAAGACGATCATACTGCCGTCCGGTGACCATGATGGCGCCTCATTGTCCCCTGATTCATGGGTTAATTGGAGCGGTTCCAAACCATCAACATCAATTATAAAAATATTGTGCCGGCCGTCAACCAGTGATGAATAGGTGATCTTATCGCCTCGCGGAGACCAGCATGGTTGGGTGTTATAGTTACCCTTATAGGTTAATCGTCTAGCCTTATCCGAGACCAGATCTTTGATGTATATCTGGGGATTTCCCGACCGAGTGGAAACAAAAGCAATCTTTTTGCCGTCCGGTGACCAACTGGGAGATATATCGCTGCCCCTCATCCTTGTTAATCTTTTAATAATTTTCCCGGTTCCAGTCAACAGATAAATTTCCTGATCGCCTGAAAAGGAAAGTGCTGCGGCCAACTCAAATTTCCCCGGAACCCACGCCGGCGTGATATTGATGCCCTTTTCGGCCACTGATACTTCCCGCATTTCGGCCAGGTTTTTTATAAAAAGATCGGGCTTGCCTCCTTTAAAAGAGGTATAGGCCAGATATCGTCCGTCAGAGGACCAGGCCGGAAACAATGAAATCTCGTGGTTGCGGGTTACCTGCTGAGGACTATAACCATCAAACTCGCAGCTGTAAATCTCTTTATTTCCGCTACCGGTGGAGACAAAGGCAATTTTACTAGCGAACATGCCTTTGTGCCCGGTGAGATATTGAATCACTTCACTGCAGAACCGATGTATTATTTTACGTTGATCGGCCGGTCTGCCGGCATATTTTTTGCCAAGGATACGCTTGTTCTTGAAGGTGTCAAACAGGCGCAGCTCCATGGCGAGTCTTCCGTTGGTTACCTCGCAAAGACCGGTGATCAGCAATTCGGCGCCGATAACGGTCCAGTTGGCAAAATTAATTTGAGGGGTTAGAACACCATCTTTGGCAGGGTCGAATAAAAAGGCGCCCCGGTCCAGTATTTTAAAATAACCGGTGTATGCAAGGCTGGACGAAAGTAATTCGGCCGCGGATTTTGACAACCGTTCTTCTTCCCCGGTTCCGGTCACATTTTTGAATAAGGGGACAGCCAGAGGGATTTTTCTTAAAAACGGGTTGCTGATGTCAATATAATCATACTGATCCGCGTCGCTTTGAGCCACAGACACCATCGGACCAATTAGGAAAAAGCCAAGGGAGATAAAAACAATGCTTCGCAAACACCTTACGATCATTCCGATTTCCTTATAATTACCTGAATTTTGCGAGCAAATACCCCTTATGAAGTACGAGGTCAATTTACCGCGATTAACTTGCAGCGATAATTGTTGCTCTAAAATTCAGGTATCTATTTTTTTAAACTATATTAGGCCTAAATTATTCCGCTGCTAGGCGCTTTAGATGTTAAATTCAGTTTCTTTTGCGCGTTCCAGAGATTATTTGCACAGCTTGTTGGCAGCCAGATCCAAGTACAGCAATTCAGGTGGGCATTTTATGCCCTGCTTTTGACCCGACAGTCAACAAAAAAATATAAACGATCCAAGGCTTGTCCGCCTTCGGCGGATTCTAGGTTCAGCGTTCAAGGTTAGTTCCATCGTAACTCCGAGCCTTAGATCACTAAACCGCGTATGAAACTACACAAAGTTTAACAGCGAACCGCAGAACCGCAGAATATCGAATGTCGAATGTCGAAGGATGGAATCGCTTCGCTCGGTCACTTTTTTATAAAAAAGACAGGATACCTTACTTCGACATTCGACATTCATTATTCGATATTTATCCGCCTCGGGAGGATTCTCTTTTACAAAGTTTCTATTCGATTAAACTGACAGCCTCGACAGCCATCGGCTGAGCGTAATCCTGAAACTCTGAACCTTGAACCTCTATTCCTAAATTGTTATCTGACACCTTCCGGCGTAAATCTGACGGCTACCGTCACATACGGCACCCTGATCGCATCCGGGTGCGGTGATACCGGATTGGCTTTGACGATCGCTTTAAATGCCGAATCATCCAAATATGAGTTGCCCGATTTTTGGGTGAATATGATGTCGGTTATTTCACCGCTTGGCAACACCCGGAACACTAAACTGGCCTGCTGGGCCCTGCCATCGCCGGCCATCTGCTGGGAATATGCCCAGTGCCTTTCTACCTGAAAGGCTACTTCAATTTTATATAAGTCCGTTATCTCAAGCGCTCGCTTGCCGCCGGATCCGGTTGCTCCCGGGATGCCGGCACCCGCTGCACCCTGAATTCCTGCGGCTTTCTGAACTGGCTGGGAACCGTCGGCTTCGCTTTGAGCCACTTTCTTTTTCAAACGATCAATGGCCTGCCTGACGGAATCTGTTTGAGATTTTTCTACGTTTTTCGCGACACCGGACAGGGCCTGATTAATCATTTTTTGACGATTTTGAGTTTTTTTCTTAAGGGACTTCTTATTCTTGGGTTTCTGTCGTTCAGGGGCCAATGAAACCGTTTTAGCGGGTATTGGTGAAACCGGCAGTGGTTCAGGGGGCGGGGTAGCGATGAGCGGTTTCTTCTGAGTCTGCTTGATCTCCTTTTTTGGAACCGCAACGGTTTTGACGGCCGGTTTGGCAGCCGGCGCGGGTGCCGGCGAAATTGAAGGTTTCGCAGCCGCCTTGGGAGCGCCGGGCAATGACACTAAACTGACATGAATAGACCCCTGCCCCAACCGTGGCCGGGGGCTAGACTCCGGCATAAATACCACGGATCCAATGAAAATCAGATGAATTACAAGTGAGATTCCAAAATAAAACACCATGGTGCGGGATTCAATGCCCGTCCCCATTGGATACGCCGGAGCATAAATTCTTTTTTTCATCAGCTTTTTGTTTTTTGCGCTTTGCGTATCTTTTCGATAACCGCCGGTTCGGTGACCATGCCCAGCTGCTCGACACCGGCGCCTTTAATCTCGGCCATCACCTGTACAACGATGCCATAGGGAATATCCTTGTCGGCTTTCAGATAAACATCCCGATCGCTGCGGCCCTGCAGAATTTTCAGCAGTTTTTCACGCAGAAACTCAACAGTTACCTCAAAATCGTTGATATAAACCTGTTGGTCTTTATTGATCGTGACGATTAGATGTTCCTTTTCGGAATCAAGCGGTTTGGCCGTAGCCTCAGGCAAATCAACATTCAGCCCCTGGACCATCATCGGCGCGGTGACCATGAAAATGATCAAGAGAACCAACATGACATCCACAAAGGGCGTCACGTTTATCTCAGACATCAACTCGCTGTGTTTCCCGCCGGAGGTCATGCTCTTCTCCTCTCAATGCGCAAGATATCCCGCTCAATGATGTTTAAAAAGTCCGCTGCAAAGCTATGCAGCTCGGTTTCAACAATCCGGATTTTATTCATGAAAAAATTAAATGCGATGACAGCCGGGATAGCTGCAGCCAGACCCGCGGCGGTTGCCACCAGGGCCTCGGAAATGCCGGGTGCGACTACCGCCAGACTGGCGGAGCCCCGCTGGCCAATTCCGCTGAATGAATTCATAATTCCCCAAACCGTTCCGAACAATCCGATAAATGGAGCCGTATTGCCGGTGGTTGCCAGAAAGGGTACCATCTGGGTCATGCGAGTCATCTCCGTGTTGGTTGCTCTGCGCAACGCCCGTTTGACATTGTCTATTCCGGCAAATTGAGTTTTGAACGGGGGATTATTGCCGGAATTATCGGAGGATTCCGCTTCGACAGGCTGACCGGTCTGGCTCGTTTTTTTCAATTCGAGGTAGCCGATGCGAAAAATTCTGGCCAATGGACTGCCGTGCAGTTGCTTGGCTTTTGCAAAGGCATTGGACAGATCCCGGCTCTTCCAAAAAAATTCCGTAAATTCGGTGGATTGTGTAAATGATCTTTTAATATATCGATATTTAACGATAATAATCGCCCAGGAGGTTACCGAAAAAAACAACAACAATAACAGGACTAATTGAACCACAATACCGGCATTACTGATCATATGGATCAGATCGATCTCAGCAAGCGTCATAAATATCTCCGTATTCTATCTGAATTACTTGAAAATTCGGATTTTTAAATTTCTAAAATATAGTGACGGACGGTCGTAATAACTTTCTGTTTTAACTATTATTAGTTATATGAAATTGGATAAAGTGTCAACATATTTGGATGCCGATACCAACGGGGCAACTTTTAGCTTGCCTTCAGCAGCGGTGGCAATTAAGAAGGTGGGGAGGGATGCGGGGTGCGAGTACCGTGTTGCGAGATGCAGGGTACAGGAATATAGGGCCCCGAAGTCTAATTAAAAACCCCGAGGTATGTTCTTTTTCCGCATTCCGTATTCCGAAGTCCGAATTCAAAAATTCTGTCCTATGTCATCTAAACATCGAGAGGACTATCTATGAAAAAGATTGCCAATCTGCTGTTTGAGGCCAAAATATTAAAAGATATCCCCCGTTCAGGATACCATTTTCTGGGTGCCGGTAAAGAATCGGTGGCGGAACATTCTTTTAGCACGACATTTATTGCGTATGTCATGTCACAGCTGGAACCCGAGGTCAATGCACTGAAATTGGTCAGCATGTGTCTGATCCATGATCTTCCCGAAGCCCGGGTGGGAGATTTGAACACGGTTCATAAACAATACGTCACAGCCGATGAAACCAATGCACTTGAAGATGCCACCCGCGGGCTGGCTTTTGGTCAAAATTTGAAGGGCCTGATGCAGGAATATAATGAAGGTCTTTCAAAAGAAGCCAGACTGGCCCATGACGCCGATCAACTGGCATTGGTTCTCGAGTTAAAGGATTTAATGGATATCGGATATAAACCGCCAACCAGCTGGATAGAAAACGTGATCGATCGGATTAAAACCAAAGTCGGCAAAAGAATCGCTCAAGCCGTTATGGCTACCCGGCGGGATAGTTGGTGGCTCCCAACAACCAAATAAATTATGGGAAGCTCAGGCCTAGCGCAAAATAAAATCAAAACCAGTTGACCTCTTGGTAATATAAGAGCATAAAATCCCGAATCTCAAGCACCAAATTACAATATTCAAATACCAAAACTTTTATTGACAGTTGGCAATAAAATCAATAAGTATAGAACCTTTTCCCACCTATCTGGGTTACTCAACGCGAAAGCTGGAGGAATCAATGAATTGGCTGAAGCAAACCCTGTGGTCCTCCATCGGCAAAAAGCTGATGATGGCCATCACCGGTCTCTCGTTTTGTGCATTTCTGGTCGGGCATCTTGCTGGTAATCTGACAATCTATGCCGGAAAAGATGCATTCAATTCCTATGCTGAACATTTGCATTCATTGGGCCCATTGATAACAGCGGCAGAACTGGGACTTCTGGCTTGCGCCGTTATTCACATAGTTACCGGTCTGGCCCTGTTTTACCAGAATGCCACCGCCCGCGGCGGACGCTACGCCGTCAACAAAAAAGGCGGTGGACGGACGATCGGCTCCGCCACCATGCCCTATACCGGTATACTATTGCTGGCGTTTGTCATAATGCATCTGGTCAACTTTCACTTTGTCGATAAAAACAATACGACTATCTTTCAAATCGTATCAGAAACATTTGCCAATCCGCTGTGGGTCATCATCTATATTCTTGCAATGATTGTAGCTGCAGTGCATGTCAGCCATGGTTTTTGGAGCGCCTTTCAGTCAGTCGGCGCTAATCACCCGAAATATATGCCGATTATCATGATCTTCAGCATATTATTCAGCATGGCTATCGCCATCGGTTTCGGACTGCTGCCGATATACATCTCCGTTGCGGGTTAGAAAGGAAATATTATGCCGCTTGATGCCAAAATACCCGGGGGCCCTCTGGCACAAAAATGGGACAGACACCGATTTGAATTAAAGCTGGTCAATCCGGCCAATAAGAGAAAGTTTGAGATTATTGTGGTCGGCACCGGCCTGGCCGGCGGTTCCGCATCCGCAACCCTGGCGGAACTGGGCTATGATGTCAAAACATTCTGCATCCAGGACAGCCCGCGTCGGGCTCACAGCATCGCCGCTCAGGGCGGAATAAACGCCGCCAAAAATTATCCGAACGACGGTGACAGCATATGGCGCCTTTTTTATGATACCATCAAAGGCGGAGATTTTAGAGCCCGCGAGGCCAATGTGTATCGCCTGGCCCAACTCAGTAATGATATAATCGATCACTGCGTGGCCCAGGGAATTCCATTTGCGCGGGATTACGGCGGTCTACTGGCCAACCGTTCCTTTGGCGGCGCCCAGGTTTCACGCACCTTTTATGCCCGCGGGCAGACGGGTCAGCAACTGCTGTTGGGCGCCTATAGTGCGTTGTCACGCCAGATCGGCGCCGCTAAAGTTAAAATGTTTGAGCGCCGTGAAATGGTCGATCTGGTTGTTGTCAATGGCCAGGCCCGGGGGATCATTGTCCGCAATCTGGTCACCGGTGAGATTGAACGCCACGACGCCCACGCTGTTGTCCTGTGTACGGGTGGCTACGGAAATGCATTTTTCCTATCCACCAACGCCATGACCTCCAATGTGACGGCGGCTTACCGCGCATATAAACGCGGCGCTTTTTTTGCCAATCCGTGCTTTACCCAGATTCACCCCACCTGCATTCCGGTGCACGGTACCTACCAGTCCAAACTGACGCTGATGAGCGAGAGCCTGCGAAACGACGGACGCGTTTGGGTACCCAAAAACCCCGGTGATAAAAGGTCGCCCCAGGAGATTCCGGCAGCGGACAGGGACTATTTTCTGGAAGAAAAATATCCCAGTTTCGGCAACCTGGTCCCGCGTGATGTTGCTTCCCGCAATGCCAAAGAGCAATGCGATATGGGCAAAGGCGTCGGTTCCACCGGTCTGGCGGTCTATCTGGATTTTGAAGACGCCATTAAACGGGACACCCGGGCGGTGATCGAAAAAAAATACGGCAATCTTTTTCAGATGTATGAGAAGATCACCGGTGAAGACCCCTACCAGGCACCCATGCGGATCTACCCGGCCGTTCACTACACCATGGGTGGCCTTTGGGTCGACTATAATCTGATGAGTTCCATCGACGGTCTTTTCGTCATGGGCGAGGCTAACTTCTCAGACCATGGCGCCAATCGCCTGGGCGCCAGCGCTCTGATGCAGGGTCTGGCTGACGGATATTTCATTGTTCCCTACACCGTCGGCGGTTATCTGGCCGGAACGGCGTTGCCGGAAGTTACCACCGACCACCCTGCATTTAAGGATGCGGAAAAAGATGCGCAGTCCCGACTCAAGACGCTGCTTTCCATAAACGGCAAGCGCACCGTCGATGACTTTCATAAGGAACTGGGCCTGATCATGTGGGAATACTGCGGTATGGCCCGCAACAATCAAGGGCTTGAAAAGGCACGTAGCCTCGTACAGCAGTTGCGCGCTGAATTCTGGGAAAATGTTATCGTTCCCGGATCCGTCAAAGACTTCAACCAAAGCGTAGAAAGGGCCGGTCGGGTGGCAGATTTCCTTGAATTTGGTGAATTAATGATCATCGATGCCCTGGCACGCCAGGAATCCTGCGGTGGGCATTTTAACGAAGACTTTCAAACCAAAGGCCACGAAGCCAGGCGCGACGACGAAAATTTCTGCCACGCCGCGGCCTGGGAATTTAGCGGTGATGACAGCCAACCGCAATTGCATAAAGAACATCTGGTTTTCGAAAATGTCGAATTAAGCCAAAGGAGTTACAAGTGACAAAGACGATCAGTTTAACATTGAAAATATGGCGTCAAAGTTCGCCTGGCAGCAAGGGTAAACTTGAAATGCATCAGGCCAGCGATATTTCAAGCGATATGTCGTTTCTTGAAATGCTCGACGTTATCAATGAAAAATTGACGTTGCAGGGCCAGGACCCCATCGCCTTTGACCATGACTGCCGGGAAGGCATTTGCGGTATGTGCGGTGCGGTGGTCAACGGACGGCCCCACGGGCCGGAGAAGGGCACGACCCTGTGTCAGCTGCACATGCGGCACTTCTCGGACGGGGACACCATTGTTATCGAGCCCTGGCGGGCAAAGGCCTTTCCAGTTATCAAGGACCTGGTGGTGAATCGCAGTGCTTTCGACACGATTATTCAGGCCGGCGGATTTATTTCGGCAAATACCGGGGGAGCCCAGGATGCCAATGCCCTCCCGGTTCCCCAAGCCAATGCCGAAAAAGCCATGGATGCCGCCGCCTGTATCGGCTGCGGCGCCTGCGTTGCAGCCTGCCCGAATGCAGCAGCCATGCTGTTTACAGGTGCCAAGATATCCCACCTGGCCCTATTGCCCCAGGGACGGCCGGAAGCCGCCAAACGAGCCATCGAAATGCTGCGCACCATGGATGAATTGGGGTTCGGCAATTGCACCAACGAAAGAGAGTGTGAAGCGGAATGCCCCAAGGAAATTTCGATTGTCAACATTGCCCGGATGAACCGTGAATTTCTCAAAGCAAGTTTTATTTCTGATGAAAAATGATGCTTTCTAAAAAAACAGAAAGCATCATGTATCTGGTGTTTAGTTTATATTCAGGATGGATTAATTAACATATGCAACAACTCTCCGCTTTAATTGATAGACTCCACTTGGCAATCCCCACCGGTTCACCCTTTTTGATAATGATTTACAAGATTATCATCGTTGTCATTGGATTTTTTATTGCCTGGTTTATTCTCCGGTGGCTTTTGCACTTTGTTGAGAATAGATTAAAGGCTTACGAGTTTGTCCAGGGCAATTCCCGGATTTTTCATCTTATTCGCAGGGTACTGTTTTTAGCCCTGCTGTTGGCGGCCGGCACATACCTGATTCGTCTGACAAAGACACCCGCGCTGGAAAAAATTTTCCATGCAGTACTCATTGTATTTATGGCTATACCGGCAAAGGATTTTCTTAGAATTGCCATCACCTATCTGCAAAGCAGTATCGCTCATAAAACTGAAAATAAAGTTGATGATATCATTTTTGAACTGCTGGCGCGGTTCGCCGGTTTTATCGTATTCGCCACGGCCATGGTGATGGCCCTCGACCTTTTGGGTGTCAATGTCATGCCGTTTATCGCCGGGGCCGGCGTGGCGGGTGTTGCGATTGGCTTTGCGGCCAAGGACACTTTATCCAATCTGATCGCCGGGGTGTTGCTTATTATAGATCGCCCGTTTGAGGTGGGAGACCGCATTGAAGTCTGGCGGGCCCCAACAAAATCCGCCACCTGGGGGGATGTCATCGACATCGGGTTGCGCGCAACCAAAATTAAAACCACCGATAATATTGTCATCATCATACCCAACAATGAAATCATGCTGCGTGATATTATTAATTACACAACCATCACTGAAAAGATAAGGGTGCGCATCGACATTGGAATCGCCTATGATGCTGACATGCAAAAAGCCAAAAATATTATGCTGCAGGCGGCCGCTACAGCCGGGTGGGTGGCAAAGGATCCGCCACCCAAGGTTGTGGTAAGAAATTTTGGCGAATACTCGGTTGATCTACAACTGCGGGTATGGATTGCAAATCCCCGCAAACGAATGGATACAATTTCATATATAACCGATATGGTTAAAGAACTCTTTGATGAGCAGGGGGTAGAGATACCCTATCCGAAGAGAGATGTATACGTTAAAGGGAAGCTGTAAGAATCGTCTCAATGTCCTTGACGAAATCCAGCAGGTCGAACGGCTTGGAAAAGATATGGTTAAAGCCCAGTTCAGCCACCTCATCCAACTTGGGGTGGTCGGGATAACCGGTGGTAACAATTACTTTCATATCCGACAATTTGGGCTCACTGCGAATACTGCGACAAACCTCCAAGCCATCCATCTCGGGCATGAAAATGTCTAAAATAAGAAGATCCGGGCGATAGGTGCCGAGCTTGATTGATGCTTCGATGCCGTTGGATGCCTCTTCCACCAGGTATTGATGATGGAAGGTCAGCGCTTCGATGAGCAATTTTCGAATCGAGATATCGTCATCGACAACCAGGATCCTGGCCGCTTCACGCTTCAACAAGGTGGGTAAATATACCGTGAATGACGTCCCGCAGCCTGCCCGGGTATCAAAGATAACTTCACCTTGATGCGCTTTTACCAGGGTGTAGGTGACGGAAAGGCCAAGACCGGTGCCCCCTTCGTTTTGCTTGTCTGTTACAAATGGAAAGAAGATCTTGTCGGCAATCGCTGAAGAAATGCCCTTCCCGTTGTCTTTGATGTTAATAAAGACCCGTCCGTCTTTGACCTGGAAACCAGTTGAAATTTCAATCTCTCCCCGCTTGTGATCAATGGCTTGGACGGCATTGATGAGGATATTTAAGATAATTTGCTCAATACTTTGAAGATTACCTTCGATACGCGGCAAATCATCTTCCAGGCTGAGATTGACCTGAACGGATGATTTCCTGAGGGTCGTCTTAGCCAACCGCATGGCATTATTTACCGCACTGTTGATCTGCATCGGGGCCTTTTCGGCGACGTTGGATTGTTTCGAAAAATTTTTCAGGTCGGATACGGTTTTGGCCACGCGATGGGCTGCCAATTCCATATCCGCCACGAGTTGAACCAGATTGTCTTCTAAAAAGTCATAGGCAAAACCACCGAATTTTTGCTCCGGTTCAATCTCCTTTCGTTCGATCAGAACCGGCAAAAAATCGAGCCAGATTTTTTTCAACAGCGGAATATTGTACATAATCAGGTTGAGCGGATTATTAATTTCATGGGCCACCCCTGCCACCAACGTTCCCAGGGTCTCCATTTTTTGGGCCTGTTGCAACTGTTGCTGGCTTTCTTCCAATGCCTGATTGTCGCGCCGCTGTCGGGCCTCCAGCTGTTCTATCTGCTGTCTCATCGCAGTCAACTCCTGGATGAGCAGCTCTCGGCTTTTGTGTTTGTCGTTCATCAATCTGAAATGGTTCGGAATTGAATTAAGTACGCCATTTCTGTAAAATCATCTGCCTTACATATTTCTCCAGCGTATCAACAGCAACATCGGCCTGAATGCCGGGACATGAGTCGGCCATGATCTGCCAATTGTTAGAATCAATCAGAATGCTTTCGAGAAAGGGCCACTTGCGGCACATAAGTGGTTTAACCGGATGAATGGTGCAGAGTTGGTCCCAAAATATGCAATAACCGTCTTCACGCTGCGCCAGCACCGGCCTGTTGCCGGAACGGCTGCAATATTGATCGATAAATTTTTTGGGCTCCGATTCGATATAGCGGGAGATGCCTTTGATATCGTTATCGGTCAGATAGGTGCCGCCATAACCTCTACAGCACTCACCACATTTTCGGCATTTAAACAGCGCGCCGGAAGGGAGGGTATCAGATGGCATGGCGCGACTCCAAAGCTCTTTTCAAGGTAACCTGATCCACGTACTTGAGATCACCGCCCATGGGAACACCTGACGCAATCCGGCTGACTTCAATTTGATACTTTCCCAGAATTTGAGCGATATATGAAGCTGTGGCCTCACCTTCAACACTGGTACTGGTCGCCAACACAATCTCTTCTACCTGATCTTTTTCGACCCTGGCAATCAGTTCCCGAATCCGGAGGTCCTCCGGCCCGATACCATTCATGGGAGAAAGCGCGCCTGACAAAATGTGATACAAGCCGCGAAAAGCACCTGATTTTTCGACGGCGACCATGTCCGCCGGTTGTTCAACGACACATAAAAAAGAGGGATCTCTGGCCGGATCACCGCACAGACCGCACAGGTCATCGTCACTTAACGCAAAACACCGGCAGCAGAATCTGACCTTGTCTTTGATATTCAAGATACTATTTGCCAGTTGTTCGGCTTCCTGACGAGATCCACGAAGAAGGTGCAAAGCCAGGCGTTCAGCCGTTTTCTCTCCGATGCCCGGCAGTTTGGCTATATTTTTTATCAGGCTTTGAATCGAAGCAGGATAATAACTCATAAGTAAATGCCTAAAATGACTAAATTCAAGGTATTTTGTCTATTCCGGAATCCGAAATCTGCCATCCGCAATCGAAAAAACCCGCAACCCGTGACGCGCAACCCGCAACCCGTGACGCGCAACCCGCAACCCGTGACGCGCAACCCGCAACCCGTGACGCGCAACCCGCAACCCGATCTAACTCAATCCCGGTATATTCAGCCCACCAGTCAGTTTGCCCATCTCGGAGCTGACCATCTCCTGGGCTTTTGCCAGGGCGTCGTTGACCGCAGCCAAAACCAGATCCTGGAGCATTTCAACGTCATCCGGATCTACGACTTCATTTTCAATTTGAATCGATACAATCTGCTGGCGGCCGCTGGCAACGACGGTTACCATCCCCCCGCCGGAACTCGATTCGACTGTTTTATCAGCAAGCTCTTCCTGCAGTCTCATCATTTGAGATTGAAGCTTCTGAGCTTGCTTCATCATATTGCCCATGCCTTTCATAAATAAACCTCCTATTTGGGAAATTTTAAGCGTCTACAATATCTTCACATCAATCAATTTACCGTCAAAAATTTCAATGGCATCGGCCACCAGTGGATGACTGATTGCCTTTTGTTTCAATTGATTATCTTTTTTTTTTTGACTTTTATCGTCCGCTGAGCCGCTGGCTTTAAGTTGAATCTCATGGCGGCTGCCCAAAATATCCGCGCAAACCTGATTTAAAACCGCCATATTTTTATCTCGCTGAATCATATTTAAGGTAAACCCGTTGCCGGGAACCTCGATCTCAAGCAGTTGACCCGCCGGGATGTTAATTTGGCATTTTGCCAGATTGGCTGCCAGCGATGGATTTTGGCGGGCAATGGTCTCTATGATTTGCTGTCCTCTGTCTGCCAGGTTTCCAGTGGGCACCGGGGTCGACGTGACGGCTTCGGATCCGCCTTCATCCCGCTCCGGCTCCCCTTCATTTGATGTCGCTGATGAAGGCTGCATCCGGGATCGAATCGGTGCCGCCGTTTCTAAATTTGGAGCCTGCGGAGAGGGTAGTGTATTTTCCTGGCGGCGACCGGAAGCGAGCATATCCTGTCGAAGATCATCGAGTTTGTCGATTAAAACGTCTATGGGCAACGCCGGCCCGACCTGCATTAACCTGATCAGGGCCATTTCCAGGGCCAATTTCGGCTGCGGCGAAAGCCTGACGGCAACCTCTTCTCTATAAAGCAGATCAAATATTTGATTTAACGCACCGGCGGAAATCTGCTTGACCTGTTTTGCCAACTGCTCGATTTCGGCGGCTGGAAGATCGATCAATTTATTCACTTTATTGCCCAGGTTCACAACCAGCAAGTTTCTGAAATGTTCCAGCAAATCCGCATAAAGTTTTTTCATATCATGGCCGCGATCATAAATATCATCCAGAACATCGAGCACTGCCGGTACATCAGCAGTCAAAATCGCTTCCGCCAGGTCATGGATCAGCTTGCGGTCGATAACGCCGAGCAGATCCAATACCTGTTCATGGCTTAATGAACCCTGGGTGCATGTCATGATCTGATCAAGCAAACTCAAGGCATCGCGCATGCTGCCGCCTGCCTCCCGGGCAATCAGTCCAAGACTTTGATCGCTGATCTCAAAGCCCTCCTGACGACAAATCCAGGTCATATGTTTTGAAATAGCGTCTAAATTAATGCGTCTGAAATCATGGCGCTGACAGCGGGAAAGAATTGTTATCGGAATTTTATGGGGTTCGGTAGTGGCAAACATAAACAGGACATGGGAAGGCGGCTCTTCCAGCGTCTTCAACAAAGCGTTGAAGGCGGCCATACTGAGCATGTGAACTTCGTCGATGATGTAGATTTTAAATGCGCTGTGAGCGGGCATATATTTGATATTTTCCCGCAATTCCCGCACCTGATCGACACTGTTATTGGACGCACCGTCGATTTCAAAAACGTCGACACCATGCCCGCCGGTAATCTCTTCGCAGGATCTGCAAACATTACACGGCACAGCGGTTGGCCCTTGCTCACAATTCATGGACTTGGCCAATATTCGGGCAACTGTTGTTTTACCCGTGCCGCGCGGACCGGAAAACAGGATCGCATGGGCGACTCGATCCGTCGAAATCGCGTTGGTCAGCGTTCGAGTGATATGGGCCTGTTCGATAACCTGCTCAAAGGTTTGCGGACGGTACTTGCGTGCAAGAACAAGATAAGACATGGGAATGGTTTAAGTTCAGGTTGCTGAACGACATTGTCGGTTCGGCGTTTGATTTCTGCTAAGTTGCCTATTATATCAATTGAATATTTTAGATTGAATATTGAATATTCATTTAATTCTGTGGTGGCGGAGAGAGAGGGATTCGAACCCTCGGTGCCGCTTTTGACAGCACACACGATTTCCAGTCGTGCTCCTTCAGCCAGCTCGGACATCTCTCCGCATTTGGGTTAAAAAGTTGAAAAGCTGTATTTTAATAGTATCGTGCAAACACGTTAGTGGCGGAGAGGACAGGATTCGAACCTGCGGAAGGCGTGAACCCCCAACGGTTTTCGAGACCGCCGCTTTCAACCACTCAGCCACCTCTCCGGGTTGATTGAAAAAAGAATATTAAGGAAATCTCAATATACCTTTTACGTATAGCTGTCAACGACCATCTGATTAATTGGCCATCGAATTAACAGCTTATTTTAAGGCCTGTCCACCGGAATTGCAATATAAAAAATTGAGTGCGTTTCAATCATTGAGAGTATTATGTTCAAACATCTGCTGCACTTCAGCCGTGTAATCACCTTTATCATCGTACACGATCAGGGGTGGTGCGACCTTGAGCCCCGGCCGTCCACCTTTTACGCCCTCAATCAAAATCAACCGGGCATCAGCAACTCGATTCGAATGAACCATACGCAGCGATTTGGGCTCAATCTGCTCATTTCGCATCTGCGATAGGATATCGGCCGTGCGCTCGGCCGTAAAAATTGTTACAAACCTTCCGGCCGTGCGAAGCATGCGCCGGGTTGTTTGCAGAACATCGACCAAACTTGCTTTTATTTCGTGTCGTGCGATGGCCCGTTGCGCATCCGGGTTGATTCTACCCGATCCGGATCTGTGATATGGCGGATTTGACACAATCAGATCACACGGGCCCGACGTCATTTGCGGCGTCAATATCTTCATATCCATGCGCAATACATCAATACGATCTTGCAACTGGTTCTGATGGACGTTGGCGGCAGTCAGGTCGGCAAGTTCCGTCTGGACTTCAACGGCATAAATTCTCAGATCAGAACGGCGACAGGCCATGATGAGAGAAATAATTCCGCAACCTGTCCCCAGATCAAGGACTTTATCCCGGGTGCGCGGGGCAGCATGATATGCCAGCAATACGGCGTCAATGGAAAAACGATACCCCCGCCGGTTCTGCATCACCCGGATTTTGCCGTCGAAAAAGCTATCGGTGGTATAGGAAGACATGATTTTTAATTGAAGATTGAAGGAATTCTGTCCATTATTATTATTGATAGTTTAAGTTCTATTAGCCAAAGAGGCAAAAAATTAAATCGATAGAATACCACAAATATTCAATCTTCATTCTTCATTTTTCAATTTATAGCGGTCCAATTTTAAATTTAAGATCTTCGATCAGCGTTTTTCCCAGCGTGTCGTTTATTCTTGCGATCATCTCCTTTTTTAAAAACTGAAGCTGATGAACCCAGGTGGAACTGGTCACATGAACAAGCAATATCCGGCCTTTAAAGGCCGCCGGTTTAGCATTTTGGGCAATGACACTACCGACAATGTTATCCCAGACCTGCCAGACCTGTACTAACTCTGCATCCGTCTCATGGCGGTATTTTTTTAAGACATCACCTAAGATGCGGCCGATGTGAACAAATTTAGCTTGGCGTTTTTTTCTTTGCAAAATCAATCCGGTGTTCATGCGCCCCTGTGATTTGGATTATCAGTTTTGAATAATTAATCCGCCCGTATCGACGTCAAAATAGGTATTTCAGATTTCAAAGACCAATAGGGTTTATCATCTTATAGTATCGCTATTAATCAGGGCGGATTAAGCGGATCAATTAGCTTATTGCAACCGATTGCCTTCATGTCAAGCAAAACAGGAATTGCACGGGTAATTCACAACTGTTACAGCTAAATGCTTTTTACTTGACTTGATTGGCCGGGTAACTTATTGTTAGGTGACAATTTGATCCTAAATGATCGTGAACGAAGTGGGAACGAATACGTCGGATTCAGGGCTGCTTTGCCTTGAGTCGTTTTTTATTAACTCCAGACAGGAAACAGATTATGAGTTGGGATTGGGACAAGCTTAAACAACAGCAACAAGGCAGGGGTGGTGGCGCGCCGCCGCAAATGGATGAGATTCTGGACAGATTCAAAAAATTCAAAATGCCCGGTGGCGGGCCGCTGGTAATTCTGGTGATTGTTATTGTCTTGATCGCTTCCAGCACGTTCTATACGGTAAAGCAGGATGAGGTCGGCATCGTCCAGCTCTTTGGCAGATACGTTCGCACCACCCAGCCGGGACTTAATTTCAAATTACCGATCGGCATTGAAAAGGTCACCAAGGTAAATGTCAAACGTATCCAGACCGAAGAGTTCGGCTTTACCTCAGCCAGATCGGATAGCCGATCACGATTTAAGACCGGTGGTGGGGATAATACGAATGTTGCGCTGATGCTTACCGGGGATCTGAATGTCGCCCTGGTGCCCTGGATTGTTCAATACCGGATTAAAAATCCTTACAATTTTCTATTTAAGGTTCGCAATGTTCGCCTAATCCTGGTTGATATGTCCGAAGCCGCCATGCGCCTGGTCGTCGGCGACCGCAGTATCGATGAAGTCATCAACAAACGTGATGAAATCGCCGTGGAAGCCAAGGGGCTGTTGCAAAGAGAACTTGACCATGCGGAAACCGGTATCCACATCGTGACCATCGAGATGAAACGGACCAATGTTCCCGGCCCCGTCCAGTCCTCCTGGAACGAGGTAAACCAGGCAACCCAGGAAAAGGAGCAGATGATTTATCAGGCCCGTGAAGAATACAACAAATCCATTCCGGCCGCGCGCGGCGTGGCGGACCGCACTATCAAAACGGCCGAAGGCTATGCCCTGAATCGCGTCAACCGCGCCAAAGGTGATGCCGCCAGGTTTACGTCGATTTACCAAGAGTACATTAAAGCCAAGGATGTGACCAAACGCCGAATGTACCTCGAAACATTGCGCGAGCTTTTCCCGAAACTGGGCCCGAAATATATTGTGGATGCTGACCAGAAAAATTTTCTACCCCTATTAAATATGGCAAACCAGAGTGGTATTCAAAAATGAGAAATAAAGGACTAATAATCGTAGTATTGATTGTGGCAGCGGTGCTGATTTATAATGCAGCCTATATCGTCGACGAAACCGAACAGGTGGTGGTCACCCAATTCGGTCGAATCATCGGAGGACCCAAAATGGATCCGGGACTAAAATTTAAAATCCCCTTTATCCAAAATGCCAATTATTTCGCTAAGAACTTATTGGATTGGGACGGCGATGCGGGTCAGATTCCGACCCTGGACAAAACATTTATTTGGGTCGATACGTTTGCCAGGTGGAAAATTATCGATCCGGTCAAGTTCTTTCAAACCGTCAACAACCGCTTTAATGCCGTCGGCAAACTCAACGATATTATTGATCCATCGGTCAGGAACGCCATAACTTCTCATAGCCTGATCGAAGCCGTGCGCAAATCCAACCGCGAAATGGATAGAGCCGATATCGGTCCGGAGGGCGAAGCCAGATTATATGCGTCAATTATCGCGGGCCGGGAAAAAATAACCGCGGGCATCCTGGAGCAGGCTCAGCCTAAATTGGCGCCTTTCGGCATCGAACTGGTCGACATCAAAATAAAGCGCATCAATTATGTCGAACAGGTCAGAAAATCCGTCTACGGCCGAATGGTTGCTGAACGTAACCAGATCGCTGAGAAGTTTCGTTCCGAGGGCAAGGGCGAAGCCCAGAAAATATTGGGTGATAAAGAAAGGGATCTGCAGGAGATAACCTCAGAGGCTTATCGGGTAGCACAGGAAATCAAGGGTAAGGCCGATGCACAAGCAACCATAATTTATGCCGAATCCTATGGCGCCGACCCCGATTTCTACTCGTTTGTCCAAACGCTTGAGATTTACGGCGAATCCCTGAACAATACAAACACCTTAATACTTTCAACCGATTCAGAATTTTTAAAATATCTGAAAGGTTACACCGAATAAGCGGATCGCATTCGCTGGTTGCGATATAAAGAAAAAGCACCGGAGCATTGACAATGTCCGGTGCTTTCATTTTGGTCCAGAAAAGATTGCCGGTATCATTATTTACCTTTCCTTCTCTGATGACGTGTCTTGGCCAAAAGTTTTCTATGTTTGTGCTTTCTCATTTTTTTTCTACGCTTTTTAACAACACTACCCAATTCATCACCTCCTTTGCTTCTATTGTGCTTATCTAAGCTGACTTAGACCCGGGCTGATTTAGACCTGGTTTCTAACCATACCTGGGGCAGGCAAGCCTCAGGTTCCGCTCGCCAGTCCGCATCAGGCGTATTAGATTATGGTATTAAACCACTGATAGACAATAACCTGTCTACCTAACACAGCCGATATATATATGTCTACATTTTTTTAATAAACTGTGGTAATACGTCGAAAAAGAATTGTCAATGGCACGCCGCTGAGCGCCGGTTTAATTTAGTATTCAATTCTGGAACATAAATGAAGTCTATGCTATAGTTGAAGTCTGCGTTAAGCCATTGGAAGAACCGTGTCAAATAATTGTGTACACTGCAATCCAGACCGACATATCAGCTTAAAAGTCAATCAGGTTTAGATCTTTGCAGTCTTGAGGGCCATTCATGGAAAGCAAATTTATTGTAAACAGTATCGGAATTGGCGGGGTTTTCTTTGCCGGATTAATCATATTCTGGTTTATTTTCGTGTATCTTAAAAAACACATGGCTCCGGATCAATCGACTCCGGGTTTTTCAGCTGCAACTAAAACTTCCTGGGAAGAAAAGCGCCAGCACCCGCGGGTCGCAATATCATGGCAGGCTTGCCTTGAATATTCGAAAGCGACTCAGGAAGCGGTGCTTAAGGACGTCAGCCTGGGAGGCGCTTTTGTAATCTGCCAGAAACCATTGGCTCTGAAAGATCAATTTAAGATCAATTTAAATTTGCCGGATCATGGGCCCTTGCAGCTTAACGCCGAAGTGGTCTGGTCCAATGCCAACATACCCAGGGACAAGGTTGTCAATCGCGGCATGGGTATTAAATTTATCAAAAACGAGGAAAAGGCGCGTCAACTGCTGCAGAATGCCATTACCGCTGCCTTTGAAAAATCCGACGAATCGTTTGAAGGAAAATAGTGATTTTAAATATGGTCTAAACCCGATGGACAGATTGAACCGCTTCGGTCCCGAGCAAATAAAAATCGTAAATAATGCCGTGGCCATGGCTGAAGAGCTTGTCAGCAACTACTATAAAATGTCTGCAAGCCAGTGGCTCGGTCCGCGCTACGATGTCAAAACCCTGGCAGAACTAGATCCGGAGGAAATTATCCACGGCCCTTTTGCCCAGATTATTCGCTACAAAGGACGCCGCAAAAATACATCACTGGGATCGGCAACTTATGATTTTTATAAAATCTGCCTGCAGGATCATACCATACAGGCAACCCTGGATATGGCAGCGGGCATCGAGTTGTTTCCATTTTCGCTTTACATCATCACTCACGAACTGATTCACATTGTCCGGTTCAGTAAATTTCTGCAAAGCTTTGAGGCTTCTGAGCGGGATCGCATGGCAGAGGAAAAGCGGGTTCATCAGCGAACCCATGATATATTAAAACCGGTCCAGGTGACAGGTCTGAGGCGTGTGCTGGTATTTTATAACGACTGGCGTGTGCCGTACGAGGATTTGCGTGATCCTGAAAAAATTGATTCTTGACAAACCAACGTCACCGACTATATATATCATAGGTTAAGCGGTTCAGGGTTCAACGTATCGAGTTGATTATGGGAGGTCTTTACAAGATGCCGATTTACGAATATGAATGTACCAAATGCGGTAATATTTCAGAAGCATTGCAGAAATTTTCAGACAAGCCCTTGACCAGGTGCAGACATTGCAAAGGTAAACTTACCAAGTTAGTTTCCCAGAGCACATTTCACCTTAAAGGCAGTGGCTGGTATGTAACCGATTATGGCAATAAACCCAAGGACTCTGCCAAGCCCTCTAAAAAGGAAAAGCAAAGCAAGTCTGCCGAAAGTAAATCGTCGGGTACGGGTTCCGAAAACAAAAAACCTGCCGCCGAAAAACCGGCCTGACGGGATAACCCTGACCGGATAACATTTGATCTAAACCAGGCGCAGATCAATCGCCAATTTCAATTCATGATACGCCACCAGGCTCTTTCACCTGACTGACGATGGGTTAAAGGGCCTGTTTTGATGGAATATATCCTGCCATTTGCCTTCACTCACGAGAGGCGAATACGACGACGATCGCCGGATGCCTGCCCCATTCTTGTCACGCGTTATTTTTTGGCAATATTTTTTAAAAATTTCGTACTCAATCTCTTTACAAACCCAAAAGGGTGATTATTATTTCAGACAAAAAGCCTTTCCTAACAACTTAATATTATAAACATTTTTGAAACCAAAAAGTTAAATCGAAGGGGGGTGGGCCAGCGAGCCGCCATTTGAGGCGGCCTACTATAACTATAGCGATATATTTTAAATTTGTACGAGTTGATGAAGAAATTTTCATAATGTAAAAGGAGAAATTAAACCATGAAATTGAGACCATTACAGGATCGAATTTTAGTCCAACGCGTCGAAGAGGAAACCACCACCAAAGGTGGCATTATCATCCCGGATACTGCGAAGGAAAAACCCGCCGAAGGCAAAGTTACGGCTGTCGGCAATGGCAAAATTGGTGAGGACGGCAAAAGAATTGCACTGGAAGTCAAAAAAGGCGACCGCATACTCTTTGGCAAATACTCCGGTACTGAAGTAAAAGTCGGTGGTCAAGAATATTTGATCATGCGCGAAGAAGACGTGCTTGGAATAATCGATTAATTAGAATATACAGAATTTAGGGAGGAATATTTAAGATGTCTAAACTTATTAAATACGATATGAAAGCCCGTGAAGCGATGCTGAACGGGGTAAAAACCCTTGCTGATGCAGTCGTTGTGACTTTAGGTCCCAAGGGCAGAAACGTTGTCCTGGACAAATCCTGGGGCTCACCGACGGTCACCAAAGACGGCGTTACCGTTGCGAAAGAAATTGAACTGGATGACAAGTTCGAAAATATGGGCGCCCAGATGGTAAAAGAGGTCGCCAGCAAAACAAGCGACATGGCCGGTGACGGCACGACAACCGCTACCGTCCTGGCACGTTCCATTTATGAAGAAGGGCAGAAACTGGTTGCAGCCGGCAACAATCCCATGTCTATCAAGCGCGGCATTGATGCGGCAGTTGATGTGATCGTCAAAGAGCTGCAAGGCCTGAGCAAAGCCACCAAAGACCAACGTGAAATCGCCCAGGTCGGTACCATTTCCGCCAACAACGACGGAACCATCGGCAACATTATCGCCGAGGCAATGAATAAAGTCGGTAAAGAAGGTGTCATTACCGTTGAGGAAGCCAAGAGCATGGACACCACCCTGGAAGTGGTGGAAGGCATGCAGTTTGACCGCGGTTATCTGTCACCGTATTTTGTCACTGATCCGGAAAAAATGGTCGCCTCCCTCGAAGACCCCTACATTCTGATCAATGAGAAAAAAATCAGCAACATGAAAGATCTGCTTCCGGTCCTGGAGCAGGTAGCCAAAATGGGCAAACCCCTGATGATTATCGCCGAAGACGTTGACGGTGAAGCTCTGGCGACCCTGGTGGTCAACAAACTCAGAGGCACCCTGCAGGTAGCTGCGGTAAAAGCCCCCGGTTTTGGTGACCGCAGAAAAGCCATGCTGGAAGACATTGCCATATTGACCGGCGGCCAGGTAGTATCCGAAGACCTGGGCATCAAGCTGGAAAACCTGACAGTCCAGGATCTCGGCCGCGCCAAACGGATCAGCATTGACAAAGACAACACCACGGTCGTCGATGGTGCCGGTTCCCGTTCAGCACTCGAGGGAAGAGTCAAACAAATTCGGGCCCAGATTGACGAGACCACCTCCGATTACGATCGTGAAAAGCTGCAGGAACGCCTTGCCAAGCTGATCGGCGGAGTGGCGGTGATCAATGTCGGCGCTGCCACCGAGACCGAAATGAAGGAGAAAAAAGCACGGGTCGAAGATGCCTTGAATGCAACCCGGGCTGCCGTTGAAGAAGGTATTGTACCGGGCGGCGGCGTGGCATTGGTGCGTTGCCTGGAGGCTCTCGGCAAGATGAGAATCAAAGCCGATCAGAAACTGGGTGTTAAAGTCGTCATGCGAGCCATCGAAGAGCCGCTGCGTCAGATCGCCAACAATGCGGGCCTGGAAGGATCGGTTGTGATCGACAAAGTCAAGGCCGAAAAGGGTTCTTTCGGCTACAACGCTGCCACCGACACCTACGAAGATCTGGAGAAAGCCGGCGTGATCGATCCCACCAAGGTGGTTCGACTGGCCCTGCAGAATGCGGCCAGCGTCGCTTCATTGATGCTGACCACCCAGGCCATGATAACGGATAAACCTGAAGAAAAAGCAGACGCCATGCCGGGTGGTGCCCCCGGAGGAATGGGTGGCGGCATGGGTGGAATGGGCGGCATGGGCGGTATGATGTAATCGCTTCGGTCCAACAACGAATAACCAATAAAGCCCTTACGGCATTAACTTGTGCCCGTAAGGGCTTTTTTATTATCGAATTGGTGGCGCCGAAAAATTTGACAATTGAATGATAATCATATAATCTTATTACATAAAAGCTAATTCTTGCCTCCCAAATAATTGAGAAAAGAATCGGAGTATCTGATGCAGAGCAAAATGAAATCCTATCTCACCAAAAGCCTGATTATGATGATAATTCTGTTGGCGGTCCCGCTATCCCAGGCAGCTGCAGAATCACCAGAAATCGTGAAATATGAAACCGGATTCTACTACACCGTACAAGAAGGCGATACCCTTTGGGATCTTTCGCGCAAGTTTTCGGATACTCCCTGGCAGTGGCCGGAAATGTGGCAGGAAAATGATCAAATTGCCAATCCTCATCGCATTTACCCTGGTGAACGCATCCGTTTGTATCGCCGCCAGGGCGCTGGGGGATATGGTGAAGCAGCCGGCGATGGTGATCATGGTGAAGACGCCGGCGATGGGGATCATGCTGAAGACGCTGGCGATGGAACCTCAGATGCGGACAAAGGCCTCCAGGACAAACCGGAGCTGACCAAACTGCTGCACTATGAATATACCTCCATTGATCGGGTTGGCTTCATTCGTAAAGAGCCCGTACTGGCCCATGGCACTATTTTCAAAGTCGAAGGGCAAAAGGCGATGATCAGCATCGACGATCTCATTTACATCCGACCGCGCTCAAATTTTTCTCTCGCACCTGGTGATAAGTATACTCTCTATCGCACGCTGAAACCGATCAAAGATCGGAGAACCAATAAATTCATCGGTATTCAGCACTATTTCACCGGGGCCGTGGAGATTATGATCAAGAGGCCCGATTTTGTGCTTGGAAGGGTTATTGGCGCTTACCGACCGATTAAAATCGGAGATCTGCTGATGCCGCATAAAAGCCGAGTCCCACAGGTTGCGATAAATCCAAGCCCGCCGGGCCTGGAAGGCAGTATCATCGAGTCCGAAGAACATCAGGGAATTTTTGGTGAAAACGAAATCGCTTTCATTGACAAGGGCCGGAGCTCGGGGGTAGAGCCCGGTCAATTCTACTGGATATTTAAACAGGAAAAGTATCGCATTAATCCCGATGACAAAGGTGAAGTCACCCTCACTCCGGTGGTATTGGGTGAATTGCTGGTGCTTCATACCGAAGACACAACCGCCACCGTCATGATCACCGACTCGCGCAACGCCATTAAGGCCGGCTCCAAAATCATTACACCCTTTGAGGTAGAGTCGGCGTTCGGAAAATCGGATTAACATATCATAGCTGTCAAAATAAAGTTCCGTTATCCAAATTCTAAAATCTACGCATCGTTCATCCTCGATACGAAATCTGGTCTCAAACGGAACGTATTTATGACAATCGCTATATTTGGCACTAAATAAAACGCCACCTCCCGAATCGAAAGTGGCGTTTTTAATTTGTAACGATTCATGGGGCTTTACTGCTTCGGGCGGCGGGATTGCAGGACCAGTTCTTCTGCAATGACCCGGCCATCGGACAGTATCATTCCGCTCACTGTAACCGTTTGCCCGCGGTCCAATGAATCAAATAAGATAGCGTGGCCATGAGCATCGGATAAAACGGATTTAATGAATTCGCCTCCAATCACAAGATCAACCAAATAGACTTCATTTTCGGCAATGATCAGCATATTTTTGCCATAGTCGATCTCCATTATACTTGCTGTGATCTCATACGGATCGCTGTGCTCTATATCAGACGGCGTGATTGCTCCGGAATCGGCCCGGCTTTGACTCGGACACCAATTAAGGACCAGGGTCACAGTAAGTATGGATAAAAACCATCGTTTAAATAGATCCACGTTATTCATTTATTCCTCCCCCATGCTATATTTGTTTAGCACGCCTTATAGCTGATGCAACACAGTTTAAAAGATTTGATTCCAAAAATAGGTGTACATATCATAGGTCGAAACGGTCGGCAGACTGGCAATACCGCCCTCGACACCGATGAAGATACGTGCCCCTCCGGATAGAACGGCGATTACCGGAGCCGACGGAATTGCAGTCCCGATGGCCACGCTGCGATCATTTTTCCCGAGCTCGACCACATTGCCGGAATTACCGGTTTCAACGACATCGGAAAGCTCTAACACCGAAGCACCGGTTTTATAATCGACCGCATACAGACGTCCGACTCCGCGAACCGTGGAGACGGAACAGGGGTCCCCCTCAGCCGGCTCGGTTCCATCCGAAGGCGTGTAAGTCGTAAAATAAACCACACCGCCATGCACCCGCGGGGAAGCCACGACTTTTTCACCAGGATTTTGCAGGCGGATAAACCACCCGTTAGCGGTAGTAAGTGCCACCTTTACACTGTCTATTTCAGCCTCGGTACCCAGCTGAATTAAGTCATCGGTGACGTCCACCAGATTCGATTCTGTCAATGTACTGGAACTTGCCCAATCATTTTTGACGGCATAAATTCGGTTGACCACATCGGTCTCTCCCGGGTCGCTGCGATCACCGGTACCGAAAAATATCATCTCGCCGTTATTTTCTGACACAGCATCCGGAGAATAGAAAATTTTTCGCTGAACACCGCCGGCCCAGTCCGAAGCAACGAAAAGTTTCTTCGCACTCCAGACACCGTCTACGGTAACCTGGGTTATGTCCGTGGCCGTAGAACAATCAGGAAGTTCATACGTCTGCTCTTCGTCGTCTTTAAAAGCGAATATATTGCCCCCCAGATCTCCGGCATATACCCGGCTGTGAATTCCATCGCCATCATGATCCAGGGCGGTCATATCAACGAAGGAATGCGTCATTCCCAGGGTGGAATTGTCAACAGCGTCAAAATTAAAGTTGTCGACCGGCGCTCCACTGGCAACGTTGATGGCAAATAAGGCCCGGCCGACAGTGTCCGTTAAGCTGGGAGTCTCAAGATCCTGATTATTGTCGTAGCCGCCGGGAATCAAAAACACAGCTGCGACGGTGGTTTCGATACTTAGATCACAGTCCGCAATTGTCGCAACTGAACCGGTAGCGATGGTGGCTATTTCCGGTTTGCCCCATGATTGACCGAGTATTTCATAGGGATTTGAACCATCGCTGAGATCCGTGTCCAGAATATGGGGGCCGAAACTGTACAGCCATTCGGGGGCGGTTGGTGAACTGATATCCAGCGCCGTATAATCATGGCCGCCGCGCCGCTCTCCGAAAATCAAGATCTTCAGGTCATCATTTGGGTCAGCATTTTGGTAATCATTTTGATAAATTACCGGTGAGCCGTCTACGAAATAATCGTGGTCGGCATTGGTCAACAGGCTCAGTCTGTCCAATTGGCTCGGAGGTATAAAAGACCAGGCCTCGCTGCCGTCATCATCATCGATGCAGTGCAACATCCCGTCGTTGGATCCCGTATAAATCATCGTCTTGTCGTCATCGGTGGCCACATCACCGTCAGGATCGGGATAGTAAACCACCACAGGCTCTGAGTGTATGATGTCTCCGAATGCACTACCGCGAACTGTCGCGATCAGATCCTGCCGCGCGGTATCGCTGGCCACACCGAGAAGCGAATTGGTCAGCGAGGCGTTGCTATCAGCGAATGCGTTGGTGCTGTTCGTGAGTAAATCCTGGCTCCCGGTGTACGTGTAGACATTTCGAACACTCGCGCCGTCAATCAACAATTGCAGCACCTCAGCGGCACCACCGGCGGAGACATCCGGTCCATCGTTGCCCATCGTTGTCCAGTATGACAGGGCATTGCTTTTTATCAGCCCATCGGGTGTGGTGGCCAAAACGTCATTGGCATCATAAAGATTACCGTGACTGTCCAGACCGTAGCGCTTGATATTGCCGATCCAGCGGCCGCTAAGCTGGGGTTTGAAAAAACCCAGATAGATCCGATCGCCGGCGTAAGTACGGTTCATGCGGCTAATCGGTACCACCGGGGCCACGAATACCGCATTTTCCTCAGAAATACTCGACATGATGTGATAAAAGGCTTCGCTCAGTTCGGAATAATTTGTGGCAGTAAAGTATTCGCCGCCGCCGTTTAAGGCTGTGTCCTCCAATAGACTGTGGTTGAGCTGAAAACCAATGGTAAAAATTTCAATGTTTTGTTTGTCAAAAGAAGTTCCGTCGCCAAGGGTTGTATGACAGTCATTTTCATAGAGATATTTGGCGACATCATCCAGGTAATCGGAACCGTTGAGAGCGTATGTGCCGGGATCATCACCGTCATTATCGTAATCACCGATTTTATCGCCGTTAATATAATTGGTGGACGTCAATTTTGAATCAATGTCCTCGGTCGGCTCTCCGTCAGTCATAATAATAATATAGTTTTTCTGACAGCGCTCCTGGATGGGTGAGGTATAGGTCACGCCGGGGTTAAACCAGCTGTCCTGGCCGGCAAAATAGAGGCCGGCCTCGGCCAGGGTTTCCGCCAGAGGCGTCCAGCCATCCGGTTCAATGGCGCTAATCTGACTTTTCAACGATGCTTTATCGATACCGCATTCGGCAATGAGCTGGCCGCCGTCCTGATAGTTGAAGCGCATGGCCCCGAATCGTACGCCGTCGGTTTTGTCAATCAGATCTCTGATGACCTCTTTGGCGACATCAATCCGCCGGCGATCCTCCCCGACACCGGAGTCAACATAGTTGAGGTAATTGCCCAATCGCAGGGTTTTGCGCGTTCCGCCGGAGGCACAGGTATAATTCTGACTGGCGCCTTTAATGCGGCCCCGGGCGTAGCCCTGGATAAACAATTCGTTAAAAATCGGAGTGCAGTTCAAATCGCTAAGAAGCGCAGCAAACAACTGCCATTCGTAGACCCCCCTTCTGATGCGGACCCGGATATATACCGACTGCTCGGTATAGTCGCCGCTGTAACTTGCCAGGGGGTTATAGGGCTCGCCCGGAACATCTTCCTCCACCATGCTGCCGGATGAATCAAATATAATCAATACATTGGGTTCCAGCGACGTGCTGGTAACGGTTCCATAGATTTCGGTATCATCGGCGGGCAACATAGCCGGGGTACTTAAAATCAGCACCATGATGATTAATCCCAATTTTTTCATGCCTGACCCTCCTTTTTTTGCAAAACAAAACCAACACCTCTGGTCAATAGCCGGTGCAGGCGTTAATACTTATTGAAAACCTTCCAGGCTCCCACTTGAATCCGGCTGTTGCCATCGGTCGAAGAGGCGGTGATTCCGTAGCGACGGACTTCAAAATACTTCAGGCTGTAGCCGGAACCCTCCGGAGGAGGAGCAATATGCGACTGAAGCGGCAATGTATCGGCCTGCAGACTCAAGCTGGTATCACTGGCATTTAAGGTGATGCAGCGTGCTTCGACTGTGGCGACCGGCTGTCCATCCGCATCATTCGAAACAACCGTATTGTTGGCAATTAGCGGGTCGTCTACCATAAAATCATCGGTCAACCAGTTGGTCGAGCCGTTATTATAATTCACCAGCGCATCGATGACGCCACCTTCAGCATGATAAAATTCCCTGACCATCAGCCCCTCATTTCGAACCACCTGCACCTCGGTGTTGGAAGTCCACAGGGAAAGTACCCCTGCCAGAACCAGAATAGCCGACACCAGGATAGCGGCACCTAGCACAAAACCGTCTTCATTGTTAATGATACGGATAGATTTTTGGCCCATGTTCCCTCACTTTTTTTTATAGATTACGGCAACGCACTGTCGTTGTGTAGGTTCTGGATACCGACCCCGCTCCACCGGAGGGTCTTTCCATGGTTAATGAGACGATCACCGAACGAATTTCACTATTGGTGGTGGTATTCTGGTCATCGGCATCCCGAAAGGTGAAACTCAAATCGGTCACATTATCCAGCATGGTTTCTTCGCCGAGATGGTTGGTTTGTCTTAGTTCGTTGCCCACCACTTCATATTTGATTCTCTCGAAATCATCCGTGTCGACGATTTCGCCGTCATAATTATTGTCAGATGTAAATTCAATCCAGTTGCTGGTCGGCAGCGGTACGCCGGCTGCCACACCGGCATTGGCGGTTCCCAGGGGATCGAGTCCTACCAGCCGGATATCCTGGACCATAAATTCCACGGCGATCCGTGCGCCTTGTTGTACACCGGCTTTTACGTTCTCGGTGGTATAAGAACGGTTCAAATGCGCAAAGCTTTTATAAATCGTCCCAAAAGCAATCGACAAGATCGCCAGGACCATCAATATTTCGATAACGGTAAATCCCTTCACGGCTCCGACCTTCAAAAGGGGCGCTTTTGTCATTGCAGGTTGTTTTTCCGAAAAATTGATCATACCCCGTTGCCCCTTGTATTGCTTGAAATGATTATCCGTCGTGTCCGGCTGCCCCGGTTCCATTGAACTGTCACAGTGATACGACGCGCTGAACTGCCTAGGTTGTCAACCGTCCAGGAAAGATCATAAATTCCTCCGGGTTGTCCATCGTCATTAATTCCGCTTGCGGTCCCACCACCATCTATTGTGGTCAGATCCTTGGTGTTTTTCAACTCTTCCATCTTGCCTTTGGCGAGCATGTTGGCCTGGGTAACCATGTTGCCGTTTGTCGTGTTCCGAACGGCACTAAGTTGCATGGTGGCCGCCGCCAGCATCGCCAGAGCCATAATTGCCATGGCAATTAAGAGCTCAATCAGAGAAAAACCCCTGGTGTTTTGCCTGTGAACACTATTCTGAGTTTGATGGTTTTGATTCTTAATCATTATTGCACACTCAGGTGGCCCAGCCGGTTTATGAAAATCGATCGCGCGTCGCTTTGATTAATCAGTAGTATTTCAGTCTGGGCGGATATCCGGTCCGGAAGCCCCCGCCCGTTAAACCGGGTAACGTCTTTAGCTGAAGTCAACGGCGTGTTATTAAAATTCAGGGACACGATATCAAACTGAACCCCTACCGGCAGGGTTTTGGTTTTGACAATAAATTCGCCGGCAGAGTCCCAATCCTGGGCGACTCCACCCGGTTGTCCAGTATCCAGAAAAATGGTGTAACTCGTCTGGTCGAAGTCGACGACGACAAAGGCATTTTCCCGTATCGCCCTGATCTTGGCCATTTCCAGATCTCCCAAGAGGTTGTTCACGGCACCCCTGAGCCGGTGTCCTCTAAGCCATTCCAAATACGGCGGCATCACAAAGGCTGCAATGACCACCACGATCGCCATGGAAACTGCCAGTTCAAAAGCCGTAAATCCCGAATTCTTTCGCATTTTTTGCAACTCCTGTTTCAATTCCATTATGAATATCTACAAAATGTATGCCACTTTCCCTGTTTAAAAAATATAAGTTCACATCAACAGAGACAGACATAACACAATCTTCGATATCATACTGAGATATTAGATAATAATACATCGTCTGCTTAATAAAACAGATGATCTGAAACCAGTTGGATGTATTGGCAATCCATAAATTTCTATCGGCATTTGGCAATCTGCAGTTTAGAATTAATTCGCAACAAATTGTTAACATTCTGAAATATTTGAATTCTTTCTGCTACCGACAGGATAAAAAGACAGTATGGTACGGGACATCGGGGATTGGCAAAAATGGCAGGAAACGATTAATCTAATTCTAATCTGCTGAAATATAAAAATTCTAATCTGCTGAAATATAAAAAAATATTGGCGGGGCCCTCTATTATGGCATTTTGAAAAGGCTTGATTTTTGATAAACTCATAAAAAATTTAAGCGTCTATTAATGCTTTGAATAGCTGACTCATACCGTGCCTCGCAATTTTGAAATTCGAATTACAATTTTGAAATTAACAGCGGACATATTCAACGCCGTTTTGCAGGATTCGAACACCCACCGGAAAATCCCTTTGGCGGGAGACGCCGCGGCGGCGATCGATTTCTTTGCGTCGGGTCCAATCCGGGTGATTGGTGGGGTGATTATAGCCTTCCGGATGGGGCATCAGGCCGAATATTCGCCCGGTGGCATCACATATGCCGGCGATGTCATCGACCGACCCGTTGGGATTGAAGGGAAAGCGTCCATTGGCGGGTTCACCACTGGGCAGGGCATACTGAATGGCGACCTGGTTGTTTCTCCGCAATTCGACCAGCATTGCTTCATCGGCAAAGAATTTGCCTTCTCCATGACGGACCGGAAGCTCCGCCAACTCAATTCCTCGGGTGAATATACATGCAGAGGCCGGGTTCACTTTGAGGGTCACCCATTGGTCTCTGAAGTTTCCGCAATCATTAAACGTGAGTGCGACCGATCGCCGGTGATCGTTTGGGGTCAAACCGGGCAGGAGACCGAGATTGACCAGGGCTTGAAATCCGTTGCAGATCCCCAGAACCAGGTTGCCTTTATCAACAAACTCTATCAATTGCCGGCCGATATTGGTCTTCATGCGAACCGCCTGTATGACGCCGGCACCATGGTCGTCGCCCCAGCCGAATCCACCGATAAACACCAGGATCTGAAAATTATCCAGGTTGGCCGAACCGTCAATCAGAGAGTTGATATGAACCCGCACGGCCCGGGCACCGGCCAGCTCAAAGGCATACGCGGTCTCATGATCACAATTCAACCCATAACCGGTCAAAACCAGCACATTCACATCACTCATTTCGAAAACCCTTTTTATTTATTACCACGGATTTCCACGGAACTTCTCAGATTGAACATCGAACATTGAACGTCCAACGTCGAACATCCAATATTGAATACGCTACGCTTGATCTATTTTAAACCTGGCGAATCACTTAGTTTCTTTTCCGATCAAACTGGCAATCTTTGAAGAACAGAGGGTGGGATCTACGGCGGAAAATCTTATACCGCCACCTTCACCTCGCTTTGCGCAGATAGTCCGACTTCCGCATTCCCACTTCCAATTTCCTCAATCTGTCTGCTGATCTAGATCAAATCCCCAAAAGTCTTTTGCCAGGCCGTTTTCAAATCTTCCACCGGCACGGCAAGAATGGTAGACTGTTCAAGTCCCCGGACGAAAAGCTCCGGTTGTTCGGTGACGGTACCAACATTGGCACAGTCGGATCCTTTAAAGATATCTTCAAAGGCTTCACGGTGGGCCGGATTCACCGTCACAATAAAACGTCCGGCCGATTCGGAGAACAACAGCAGGTCATTGCGCTCAACCTGGTCGACCGGAACTCGCGCCAGATCGACTTTCAGGCCTAAATTACCGCCCATGGCCACCAGGGCCAGGTGCACCGCCAGACCACCACGGTAGATTCCGTGGGCCGAAGCCACTAGCTCGCGGTTAACGGCTTGCCTCATCTTTTGATAGAGCGGGATAAAGTCAGCGGGTCGAACCTGGGGCACATTACGCCCGATATATCCCAGGTGTTCATAATATTCCGATCCGCCGAGTTCATTGCGGGTCGTCCCAACAATATACAGCAGATCACCGGGTATTTTAGCATCCATGGATACGC
This sequence comes from Olavius sp. associated proteobacterium Delta 1, assembly GCA_902749685.1. Classification (GTDB taxonomy): domain Bacteria; phylum Desulfobacterota; class Desulfobacteria; order Desulfobacterales; family JAFDCJ01; genus JAFDCJ01. The sequence continues at coordinate 37,494 of CACVKW010001312.1, forward strand.
AGCGGTTAATATCCTCGATGACCGAGATGGCGGAAAACTGCAGTGTTTCAAGGGCCGATACCTTGTGAGTCTCACCAAAGCGACCGGCAAGGTTTCCATCCACATACATGCTGTCTTTGCCGGAAAGCAGCGGAATTTCATATGACAGGCATAAATCGCGCAGTGCCCGACAGGCACGCACCAACTGAGCCGCCTTGAATTTTCCGTCCGGATTATGGATCGAATCATATTGAATACTCGGCCAACAAAAGTTGTCGACACCGCCGATATGGTCCAAATCAGTCCCTACTGCAATCAGTCGACGTACCGCCTCATCAATGCTGCAGGCGGACATGTGAAAAGCATCGATGGCAGAATAAGCCGGCAGGAGAGCCTGGGCAAAGGCCAAACCTTTATCAGAATCAAGCACCGGCCGGATCACGGCCGCATCGCTGTCCACATCACGCTCGATCCCCACCAGTGGTTTGATGACGCTGGTCCCCTGGACTTCATGATCATATTGCCGGGTGATCCATTCCGTCGAACAAATATTGGGCCGGCCCAGAAGATCCTTCAACAGGGTGGTATAGTCCCGGGGCGCGTTGAGCACCGGTTCATACAGTCCGCGCTGTTCAGGAGAAATCCATTCAGCCTCGAATTCCCACTGTGGAAAACCGGATTCCAGCAGATCAAGATCAACAAAAGCACAGGTCTTGCCGGTATAGCTGATGTGAAGCTTACCGGAGTCCGTATAGTGGCCGATGACGGTGCTTTCAACCGCATGCTTGCGGGACAGCTCGAAAAAACGATTGCGATCATCCGGATGGATGGCGACCGTCATTCGTTCCTGGGATTCGGAAATCCAAATCTCCCACTGATCAAGTCCTTCATATTTCAAAGGCACTTTTTCAAGCTCGATATGGCAGCCGTTGGAAAACAGGGCCGATTCCCCGACGGAAGACGACAGCCCGCCGCCGCCGTTGTCCGTAATAAACTTGATCAGTCCCTCGTCCCGCGCTTCCAGCAGGAAATCATGCATTTTCTTCTGGGTATAGGGGTCCCCAATCTGCACATGACCGGCCGGTGTGTGTTCGGAAAACACTTCAGAGGAAGCCGTAACGCCGTGGATACCGTCCTTTCCGACCCGCCCGCCGCACATGATCACCAGTTCACCGGCTGAAGTTCGTTTATCTTCGGCCGGCAGACCGTTAACCTGGGCCGGCATGATCCCAACTGCGGTGACAAATACCAGGCATTTTCCTAAATATCCCGGGTGAAACAAAACCTGACCGAATGTGGTGGGGATACCGCTTTTATTGCCGCCGTCCCGCACGCCTTCGATCACACCGTCCAGCAGACGTCGCGGGTGAAGGTGCGGTTTGAGATCGCCCTCGTAATCCCGCGGCGCAACGCAGTAACCGTAACTGCCCATCACCAGCTTGGATCCCTTGCCGGTTCCGAGGGGATCCCGGTACACGCCGACGATCCCGGTGATCGCGCCACCGTAGGCTTCCATGTTGGACGGTGAATTATGAGTCTCACCGGTAATTACATAATGGTGATCCCGATCAAATCGCCCGGCGCCCGCATTGTCCCATAAAACTGAAATTACCCACGGCTTCTTAGCCTTTAATGCCAGAGTGGGTGCCTGGATACAGGTTTTAAAGAGGTTGTCGATAATTTCAGTTTCACCGGTTGCTAAGTCGTGATAACGATAGCGGCCGCGAAAAGTGTTGTGATTGCAGTGATCACTTCTGGCCTGGGAAATATATTCAAGCTCGACGTCGGTTGGATCGCCTAGGCCTACCTGTGCCCGTGCCGACCGGGTAACTGCATCCTGGAAATAAGCACGAATGGTGGCGATATCGTTCGGATTTAATGCCAGATTGCGTTCATCGCTGATTTTTTTCAAAGAAAGATCGCTGTCCACCGGAATGGTGGTCACGGTCGGAACATGATCCAGAATGACTTTGGGAAGGATGTATCCGATGCCCTCTGCCGGATCCCACTGTCGGCCGGAAAAAATTTTCCACTGTTGAATGATATTGTTGGCCAGAAGTTCAGCGGCAATTTTATCCAGGTCGGCCGCATTTAATTCCTTGCCTTTGATGCAATAGCGTTTTGAAGTGTAGACCGCCTGGTCCGCGCCGAATTTAAATCCTAATAGATCTTCAATGGCTTCGACAGCAGTGCTGCCGGGGTTATCTCGCACACCCGGCCGAAACCCAACCCAGATGCACCAGTCGAATTCGATGTCCAGCGGGGTATAAGAAGAAATTTGGGTAACCGGGTTGGTAAATATTTCCGTCCGCACTGCTTGAAGCATTTCATCCGACAGCCCGGCATCGATGGTGACGACATTGATGGTGCGGACACTGGCCAGTTGAAGGCCGAAATAATTTTTTGCCTTCTGGCAAATCCCCTCCCCTTCCGCGTCTAAAAGACTTTCCTTTAATGCAATCTCAAGTCGGTTTGGCATCATGCCCACTTTCAGGTAATCTGGCAGTCATATGAAAATAAACCGGGTTAGGTCGTTATAAAATACAAGAATCATCAGCAAAATTAGAATGAACAATCCCACCTGCTGGGCGACTTCCCTGACCTTGATACTGACCGGACGCCCTTTAATGCCTTCGATTGTGAAGAACAGCAAATGTCCGCCATCCAGTACCGGAATGGGCAGCAAATTAATGATGGCCAGATTGATACTGATAAAGGCAATGAATTGGACCAGTTTGCCAATTCCCTGCTTGGCTTGGTCCCCTGCCAACTTGGCTATCATGATCGGTCCTCCCAGGTTTTCTTTGGGTATGCTTCCATCGATCATTTTTACAACGCTGCGGATCATCAGGGCGCAGATGGAATAGGTGCGGCTGAGGCTTTCAACCGCTGCCTTGAACGGATTGAGCCGCTTGGTCACCAGATCCGCTTCGGGTATATTAATGGGTTGGGTGGATATCCCGATGAGATAGCGTTTTTCCACTTGCCCCAAATGGTTTTTATCTTCCACAAATTGAGGGGTCAGATTAACCTTGAAATCATCTTCACCTCGTCTTACGGAAATGGTGAGCTCGACTCCACCCGAAGAAGAAATAAGGGACTGCATTTGTCGCCAATTATCGATCGGTATGCCGTTGATGGCGATAATCTGATCACCCTTTTTCAAGCCGGCCTTTTCTGCTGGTAAGCCGGCGGAAACATCACCAACAATGGCCATTAATTCCGGCAAAGCTGAAATTCCTAGGTCGTAGTAGGATATGTTATCTCCCAATAAGTCGATGCCCTGCTTGAGTTCCGGTTTTACATCTATTTTTACAGCCGTGCCGTTTCGAACAACACCTAGTGTCAAGGTTTTCCCTTTACTTTCAGCCACGGCCTCATCAATGTCATACCAGGCGTCGACTCCGGTATCGTCAATTGACACAATTCGGTCGTGGACTTGCAGGCCGGCCTTCTGGGCGACACTGTCTTTTTGCAACTGACGAATAACCGGTTTGATGTCATCGATACCGGTAATTGAAAAGGATACAAAAAAAATCAGGACCGCCAGCAGGATATTAAAGACCGGTCCGGCAGCGACAATCAGCATGCGTTGGACAACGTGCTTATGCGTGAAGGACAGGGGGAGGTCTGCGGGATCAATTTCGGCGTCCGGTTCTTCACCCACCATTTTTACATAGCCGCCCAGCGGAATCGCTGAAAGTCGATAATCGGTGATACCTATTTTTTTGCCGATTAACCGGGGGCCGAAACCGAGGGAAAATTTTTCGACACCGACCCCGAACAACCTGGCAACTAAAAAATGTCCGAACTCATGAAAAAAGATCAGAACCCCTAAAACAATAATGAAGGCGAATATATTGGTACCCATATTTCTATTCTGTTATTAGTTAGATGTTATTTGTTATTAGTACACGAAATTTTACCGCGCCATATCTCTGCCCTTGCGGACAATGGTGGGTCTGTGATTCCCCAATTCCTGAATCTCTCAATCCCTAAATTCTTAAACTTCGCAATCCCTCAATCTCCCCCGCCGCATGATTTCTGGCCCACTGGTCGGCGCCAAGGATATCTGACAATTCAGGATCTGCCACAGCAACGTGTTTGACCATCGTCTGCTCAACCACCCGGGAGATGTCGACAAAGGCGATCAATTGATTTAAAAAGGCGTTGACCGCAACTTCATTGGCGGCATTTAAAACGGCCGGCAGGGTGCCCCCGACTTCACAGGCTTTAAAAGCCAGCGCCAGACATGGAAATTTTGTCAGATCCGGTTGGTCGAAAGTCAACGCCCGGCCTGCATTAAATTGCGGTAGCGGCTGCCTCAAGGGCAGCCGTTGCGGATACGACAGGGCATAAGCAATGGCAACCTTCATGTCCGGAATGCCCAACTGGGCCATAACCGAACCGTCTTGGAACGCAACCATGGAATGAATCACACTTTGGGGATGAATGACGACTTCGATCATCTGGTGCGATACGCCAAAAAGGCATTTGGCTTCTAATACTTCCAGTCCCTTGTTCATCAGAGTGGCGCAATCGATCGTGATCTTTTGACCCATTTGCCAGTTGGGATGTTTAAGCGCTTCGGCCAGAGTGATATCGCTGAATTCTTCCCGGGGCCGGTTAAAAAAGGGTCCGCCGGAGGCCGTCAATAGTATCTTATCCACATCATTTTTGCGCTCTCCCTGCAGGCATTGAAAGATCGCACTGTGCTCACTGTCGATGGGCAGAATATCAACCCCTTTTTGAGCAGCTTGCTGCATGACCAGATCACCGGCCATCACCAGGGTTTCCTTATTGGCCAGGGCAATGGTTTTGCCGGCTTCAATCGCGGCCAGGGTGGGTATCAGGCCTGCAGCACCGACCATGGCCGTCACGGTCATATGCACCGAATCAAGCGTGGCGGCCGTCTGGTAGCCGGTATCACCGTGCAAAATTTCGACATCGACTGCTGAACCGATACGATTCTTCAGCTCCCGGGCCCGCTTTTCGTCAAACACCACCGCCAGCACCGGATGATACTGCTCAATTTGACGGGCCAATAGCGCGACATTGCTTTTTGCTGCCAGCACGTCAACCGCAAATTCCTCCGGAAACATCTCAACAATCTTGAGAACATTGCAGCCGATTGATCCGGTTGATCCGAGGATAGCAAGACGCTTCATAATATATACATCTTAAACAGATATGCCACCGGCGACGCGAATAAGAGCGCATCGATGCGGTCCAGAAAACCGCCATGGCCGGGCAAAAGGCCCCCGGAATCTTTAATGTCCGAGGATCGTTTCATTTCAGATTCAAATAAATCACCCACCTGCCCTGCAACACCGGCTGCAAGGAAAAACAAAATACCGGTTCCCCACGAAACGGACGGCATAAAAAAAACAATTCCAATGCTGCCCGCCAGCAGGTTGCCGCTTAATCCTGCGAGGGCGCCTTCGAAGGTTTTTCCGGGACTGATGGCCGGGCTGAGTTTGTGACGCCCCAGATAAGTTCCGACATAAAATGCGCTGATGTCCCCGGCAAAGATAATACCAAGCAGCAAAAAGATGAACACCATGCCGTCGGACTCGTTGCGGATGACTGCCAACAGAGAAAGGGATAAGGGGATGTAGATGATTCCCAGCACCTGTTTCTGGATAATTCGGCCCACCCGGGGATTCGTTTTGTAAAGGAAGACCGACATGACACCCACGATAACCAGATTTAGTGCGAGCAGCACCGCCACACTGCTTACGCCGACAATATGGGCCGCCATCAGGAGCAATAGGCTGGTGAAATAGCCCCACCGGACGACAATGCTGGACATAAAATCCGAATCGGCACTGGATATAATGCGGTTATATTCCCACTGGGCGCAGATGCAGGCAAATCCGATGAGTAGCAGAAACGGAAATCCGCCCGTGTAAACCAGAAATATAAGAACCGGCAAGGCGCTCAGCCCTGTAATCCATCGCTTGAGATGCACGAGATCTTTTGCTCCGTAGTGGAAATTGCAAGATTATCGGATCAGGGGCAAAATCGTATAATTAAACCTTACCAAATCTGCGTTCACGCCCCTGGAAGTCATTTAGAATTTGCACAAGTTCATCCTTGTTGAAATCAGGCCACAACGTGGGCGTTATAAAAATTTCCGAATAGGCGATTTGCCAGAGTAAAAAATTGCTGATCCGCATCTCTCCGCTGGTTCTGATCAGTATATCCGGGTCGGGGATTTCACGGGTGTAGAGATGATCGGCAATCATCTCGGCATTTATTGCCTGGGGATCAATCCGCCCCTGCCTGGCTTTATCCGCCACCGCCTGCACCATATCGACAATCTCGGCCCGACCGCCGTAACTCAAGGCCAGGATTAGATCCATGCTGCTATTATCCCGTGTGGCAGTCATGGTTTCCTCCAAAGCCTTTCGGACACCGGAGGGCAGGCGATGTATCTGTCCGATTACCCTTAGCCGAATGTCATTTTGCAGCATTTCGGATTTTTCGGACTTCAGAAATTTTTTAAGGAGGGTCATCAGGGCTTCGACCTCAGTTTTCGGCCGCTGCCAATTTTCAGTGGAAAAGGCATAAAGGGTGAGATAGCGAATGCCGATCTCCCGGCAGGTGCGCACAATCGTCCGAACCGTGTCAGATCCCCTTTCGTGCCCCATAATACGATTTAACAGACGTTTTTTGGCCCATCGGCCGTTGCCGTCCATGATGATGGCCAGATGGGCGGGCAGTTGGGTGGCATCCAGTTCAGAAAGGCTGGCAGAAGAAGGGCTAGAATTCAAGGATTTCTTTCTCTTTTTCTTTGTAGCATTCATCGATCAGCTTGATCTGCTCATCGGTTATTTTTTGTACCTGATCCTGGGATTTGAAGGCGTCATCTTCCGAAATCTCACCATCTTTTTTCATGCCCTTGAGAAGTTCATTGGCATCACGGCGAATATTTCTAACGGAAACTTTGCGGTCTTCACACATCTTATGTACAACTTTGACAAGTTCCTTGCGGCGCTCCTCGGTAAGCGGTGGTATTGCAATTCGTATGATTTTTCCATCATTGGAAGGCGTCAGCCCCAGATCTGATTTTAAAATAGCCTTCTCGATATCTTTAATGACGGATACGTCCCAGGGTTGAATCGTTATCAACCGGCTTTCCGGTACGGCCAGAGTAGCCATCTGATTCATAGGGGTCAGCGTGCCGTAATAGTCGACTTTGACCCCATCAAAAATCGAAAGTGAAGCACGCCCGGTGCGCAGTCGATTTAATTCATTTTTCAATGAAGCAATTGATTTACCCATACTTTCTCTGGTTTCATCATAAATTGATTCAATCATGGGGATCACCTTTTGTTTGCACCTGAAAAGTTAGTGGTTTATCAACGTCCCGACATTCTCACCGCAGATAACCCGAATGATGTTGCCCTTGTCTTTCAGTTTGAAAACGGCCAGGGGCAATTGATTGTCCATGGCAAGAGAAATCGCCGTCATGTCCATAACTTTAAGCTGCTTTTCCAGGACTTTCATGTAGCTGATGTGCTTCAACATTTTGGCAGAGGTGTTCTTGACGGGATCCGCATCATAGACACCGTCAACCTTGGTAGCCTTTAATAAAATTTCGGCATGAATTTCCTGACCGCGGAGCACGGCGGCTGTATCCGTTGTAAAATAGGGACTCCCGGTTCCGGCGCCGAAAATGACAACCCGTCCCCGCTCCAGATGCCGGTTGGCGCGACGCATGATGTAAGGTTCGGCCACCTCATGCATCGATATGGCTGTCTGCACCCGGGTTTGAACATCCTGCTTTTCCAAAGCATCCTGCAGGGCCAGACTGTTAATGACTGTCGCCAGCATGCCCATGTGGTCGGCCGAGGTGCGGTCCATGCCAAAGGAGCTTGCCGCAATGCCCCGGAAAATGTTGCCTCCGCCAACTATGACGCCGACTTGAACGCCCAACTCGACAACTGAGCGAATCTCTCCGGCCACAAATTTAATCATCTCTGGACTGATGCCGAAGCCCTGATCTCCCATCAGGGCTTCTCCACTCAATTTTATTGCAATGCGCTTGTATCGAGGGTTGTTCACATTCACACCTGCTGAAGGATTTATTGCTACTTGAAACTCCAGAATTCGATCCGCCGTTGGAGGATTCGATACTTGTCCGCCTCAGGAGGGTTTGACAACCTTCATCCCTGTTCTTCGCCGGTCTGAAAACGGACAAAACGTCTGATAGAGATGTTTTCTCCGATTTTGCCAATTAGCTCATTTAACAGGTCCTCGACGGACAGCTCCGGATCCCGCACGTAGGGTTGGTTGAGCAGGCAATTGTCTTTGAAGAATTTATTCATTTTACCTTCGACAATCTTGGGGACGACATTCTCCGGTTTTCCCATTTCAAGCGCCTGGGCCTGGTAGATATCTTTTTCGCGGTTGATAATCTCCTCCGAAACATCCTCCGGCCGGATACCCAGAGGACTTGTGGCCGCGATGTGCATGGCGATATTTTTAGCAAAATTCAGAAAATCTTCATTCTTTGCCACAAAATCGGTTTCACAGTTTACTTCGACCATAACACCCAGTTTGCCGCCCATATGAATATAAGACTGTACGGTTCCTTCGGTCATCGCCCGTCCGGCTCTTTTCTGGGCGGTGGCCAGTCCTTTTTTCCGGAGGAAATCAACAGCCTTATCAATATCAGCATCGCACTCCACAAGCGCTTGCTTGCAATCCATCATTCCAGCACCGGTTTTTTCCCGCAGCTGTTTAACCAGTGTCGCACTAATTGTAGTCATCTCACTCTCCTGTCTTTTCAGCTTCGATAGTATCTGCTACCTTCTCTTCTTGCACTATTTCCACTTCATCCGGGGCTTCGGCCGGCTCGCCGCCTTGCAGGGTTTCTTCTGCCGATCGCTTGATGATTTCAACTACAGGTCCCTCAGAGCCGTCTGAAATGACTTTGCGTTCACCCGGCTGGAGCTCGGCGCTGACGGCCGTCACTTCGGATTCCTCTTCTACGTCTTTATCAGCCTCGGCCTGCTGTTTTTCGGCTAAACGTTCCTGGCCTTCAGTGCAGGCATCTGCCATCCGCGAGGTAATTAACCGGATGGCCCGGATGGCATCATCATTGCCCGGAATAATATAATCAATATCATCCGGATCACAATTGGTATCAACAATAGCCACAATCGGTATATTCAGCCGGCGACCCTCACGTACGGCAATAGCCTCATTTTTAGGATCAACAACAAACAGTGCCCCGGGCAGTCCGTTCATGGTGCGGATTCCCCCGAGGTTGCTGTCGAGTTTGATGCGTTCTTTGCCCAATTTCAGCCGTTCTTTTTTTGGAAAAAGTTCGATGGTTCCATCATTTTGGATATTGTTGAGATAATTCAAGCGATCTATACTTTGTTTAATCGTTTGAAAATTTGTCATCATTCCGCCAAGCCAGCGATTGTGAACATAAAACATTTCGCACCGATTGGCTTCTTCATAAATGGAATCGCGGGCCTGCTTTTTCGTGCCGACAAACAGTACTGATTTACCCCCGGCAACCGTGTCAACGATAAAGTCATAAGCCGTTTTAAACATGCGCACGGTTCGTTGCAGGTCAATAATATAAATTCCGTTTCTGGCACCAAAAATATAGGGTTTCATCTTTGGATTCCAGCGTTTCGTCTGGTGACCGAAATGCACACCGGCCTCCAGCAGTTCTTTCATCGTTACATAAGCCATAGTTATCTCCCTTCCCTTTCGGTTGTTCCACCGCCCTCATCCTCCCTGTTGCCGACTTTCAATGAAAGCACCGGGAAACAGGTCCGACAGCGTGGGTTTTATAAAAATCTTATTCTTCTATCAAAAATTGTACCCGACCGCAACACTTTTTCTTTATATTTTTTTACCGATAGGGATGGGCCCCGAATTCAAAATTCAAGGTTCAAAGGCTATCGATTATCCGGTATCCGGAATCTTTAACCACCCAACCCGTTTTTCTGAATCAACCAATCAACCCTATCATTCTCTTTTGCGCATCGTTACGACACGATCGTATCCGCTGTAGTCTTTGGAACAACTAAATCCTTTATAGCGATCCCTGTCTGCGGCAATTTGCCGGATACCTTCGCGCTGGTCATGGCCGATCTCCAGCAACAGCACCCCGTCGGCATTCAGGTGGCGATGGGCGGCCCCGATAATTTTTCGATAACAGGCAAGACCGTCCGTATCACCATTAAGTGCGGCAATGGGTTCATACTGGTGGATCTCAGGCTGCAGTCCGCCAATTTCGCAACAGGGAATATAGGGCGGATTCGACACGATCAGATCAAAACCCGGCTTGGCACTATTTATAGACGACAACCAGTCGCCGACAAAAAAGTGAATTTTTTGGCATAAATCATGCCGCCCGGCGTTTTTGAAAGCCAGCTTAACAGCCGGAGGAAATCGGTCCGATGCAAAATAGCTATGACGGGACTGCTGAGAAGCCAGTGCCAGCACAATGGCGCCGGAACCGGTGCCAAGGTCCAGGATGCGCTGTGGCGGCCGGGACGATTTTCTTGCCAATAGATCTAATGCAACCTCCACCAAGCATTCAGTCTCCGGCCTGGGTATCAGGACATCTGAATTTATCTCCAGATCCAGGGACCAGAACTCTTTAACGCCCAGAATATAGGCAACCGGCTCTCGCCTGACTCTGCGTTGGATCAATTTTTTGAATGTTTGCAGCTCATCGGCGACCAGCGGTTGATCATACTTTAGGTAAAGATCAATCCGGTTGAGTTGCAGCGCATGCGCCAGCAGAATCTCACCGGTTGCCCGCGGGCTGTCGATATCATAGGATTTTAGATATGACGTTGCCCAGCGGATTAATTTGATGATTGTCCATCGACGGTTATCGGTGGTAGCAGCAGTATTGTCGTTCATGGACGCTAATGATTTCGGGTCTGATTTAGCGAATCAGAAAAAAATAGGTTTCAGGTTTCCGCTTTTTGAAGCTCCTGGGTTTGATAATAGGTTGCCAGGTTGTCAATGAGTTCCTCAAGGTCACCCTGCAGAATGTTATCCAGTTTGTACAGCGTCAGGCCGATCCGATGGTCGGTCACTCTTGCCTGGGGAAAATTGTAGGTTCTGATTCGACCGCTTCTGTCGCCCGTGCCGACCTGGCTTTTGCGTTCTTCGGATCGCTTTTCGTTTTGCTCCATAGTCAATTGGTCCAGCAGGCGCGCCCGCAAAACTTTCATGGCTTTTAGCTTGTTTTTAAGCTGAGATTTCTCGTCCTGGCAGGTTACCACGAGGCCGGTCGGAAGATGGGTGATACGCACAGCTGAATCGGTTGTGTTCACACTTTGTCCCCCCGGACCGGTGGAACGATACACATCAATCTTAAGTTCAGACGGATCGATGGCAATATCAACATCTTCCGCCTCGGGTAAAACAGCCACGGTGACAGCTGAGGTATGGATACGCCCCTGGGTCTCAGTTGTCGGCACCCGCTGGACCCGATGGGTACCGCTTTCATATTTGAAGACACTGTAGGCACCTTTACCCTGAATCATGGCGATAACTTCTTTCAGGCCCCCGACACCGGTGGGGTGATGGGTCACCACCTCCACTTGCCAGGTGCGGTTTTCGGCATAGCGGCTGTACATCCTGAACAGATCGCCGGCGAACAGCGCGGCCTCCTCCCCACCGGTCCCGGCCCGAATCTCGACGATGACGTTTTTGTCATCATTGGGATCTCTGGGCAGCAGAAGTGTTTTGAGCGCATCTTCAATTTTATCTTTTTCCCGGGTCAGTGCCGCAATCTCGTCACGTGCCAGATCCTTTATTTCGGGATCGGTATCCTTTAAGAGTACCTGACTCTCCTCGAGATTCTGCAGCGTCTGCTTGTACTGGCGATAGACCGTAACGATCTTATTCAGTTCGGCATGCTCGCGCACATACTTCTGGTATGCGTCACGGTCCTGCACGATCTTTGGATCGCTTAGATGTTTTTCAACATCAATAAAGCGTTCTTCAACCCCAATTAATTTATCAAACATCGGTCTTTATATCTATTTAATGATGATTCCGGCAAGCTGATCAATATCTTAGCCGGATTGCTGGTGTTTGTAAGCAAAATGTTGCCGGTTCTGATTTTCTTTAACAGGAAAGAAAACCGGCCGGCTCACCGAGGATTGCAAATAAGCAACATATTACGCGCTGCAATACCAGACTCAGTTTTCCGGCCGAGTGACTTATCAGAAAAGAGAATTGGCAGGCGGGGGTAAACTACGTGGGTTTTTCTTGATTCTGAAATTTTTCGTATTTCTTGCGAAATCGCTCAATCCGGCCCGCTGTGTCAATTAGTTTCTGTTTGCCGGTAAAAAATGGATGGCACTTGGAACATATTTCAACACTGATATTGGTTTTGGTCGAGCCAACCTCGATTTCATTTCCACATGCACATCGTATATTGGTATCGGCATATTCAGGATGAATTCCCTTTTTCATGATACTCTCAACCCCCTAAAATGAATTTATTCTTACCAATTCGCCGGAATCAGGTATGCGGCGTTGCGCTAATGACTGATTGGGAAAAATCAGTTCATCGGTCATATACAGTGGAAATAAGCATATGTCAATTGAGATATTTTGCTGACCACTGATAAAGTTCAAATTGTTCGACAAATCTTTTTTAGGCGTTCATTGATTTTAAGAAAGCTTTATTATCTTTGGTTCCGCCCATTTTATCAAGCAAAAATTCCATACTGTCCACTGAATTGAGGGTCGTAAGCAGCTTGCGCAATATCCAGACACGGTTCAGTGTTTCGTCATCGAGCAGCAGTTCTTCTTTGCGGGTACCGGACCGCTTGATATCAAATGCCGGGTAAATGCGTTTATCAGCCAGTCGGCGATCCAGCTGGATCTCGGCATTACCGGTTCCTTTAAATTCCTCAAAGATCACTTCATCCATTCGGCTGCCGGTGTCAACCAGGGCGGTGGCGATAATCGTAAGACTGCCCCCCTCTTCGATGTTGCGTGCCGCACCGAAAAACCGTTTAGGTCGCTGCAGGGCATTAGAGTCAACACCACCGGACAATATTTTGCCGCTGGGCGGAACTACCGAATTGTAGGCCCGCGCCAGACGGGTAATACTGTCTAAGAGAATGACAACATCCTTTCTATGTTCCACCAAACGTTTGGCTTTCTCGATGACCATCTCGGCAACCTGAACGTGCCTTTCGGCCGGCTCATCAAAGGTGGAACTGATCACCTCGGCCTTCACGGTTCGTTCCATATCGGTCACTTCCTCAGGACGTTCATCGATCAGCAATACGAACGGAACAACGTCTTTGTGGCTGGCGATAATTGAATTGGCAATGGCTTGCAGCAACATGGTCTTACCGGATCGGGGCGGAGATACAATCAGGCCTCTTTGGCCAAAGCCAATGGGAATCATCAAATCCATGATGCGGGTGGAAAAGTTGTCGTTGTCGGTCTCGAGATTTATTTTACAGTCAGGATAAAGGGGGGTTAAGTTGTCAAATAGGATTTTATCCCTGGCCACTTCCGGATCTTCATAGTTGACAGCTTCCACTTTTAAAAGTGCAAAATACCTTTCCGATTCTTTCGGCTGTCGAATTTGTCCCGAAATGGTATCCCCGGTTCTCAAATTGAATCGTCGAATCTGGGAGGGGGACACGTAGATGTCGTCCGGTCCCGGCAGATAATTGGAATCCGGTGATCGCAGGAATCCAAAGCCATCCGGTAAAATTTCAAGAGTACCCTCACCGAAAATAAGGCCGTTTTTTTCAATCTGAGTCTGGAGCAGGGCAAACATCAGTTCCTGCTTGCGCATCCCTGCAGCTCCATCAATTTTAAGTCTTTTAGCCATCTGGGTGAGTTCGCTGATTTTTTTTTCTTTGAGTTCAGCAATGTTCATCAAAATTGTTCCTCGCACTTTTGTTATCAATGATAATATAATCTATTACTCATTGAAATGTTTATAAAAATCGCTTTCAAAGCCCCTTGTCCATTCAAAACGAAAATAAAGCCGTATTAGCCTGATTGGCTGCAAACTTTTTAAATTTGCAGCCGACTACAGACGTGTTAAACTTTTGCAAGACCGGAACTAAATCGGTAATACCGAAAAGGCGTTGTAAATGGGTTCAAATATGTATAAAGTTTCCTTACAAAGGTGACTGACTGACTGGATTCATGCCGGTTTTTTAGGAGGAATTTGAGTGTTTAGTGATAAAGTTAGTTAAGAAGAAAAAAGATATCCTCTCACTCTGGCGGGTTCCACATGCCTTAAACCATGTAAGGATTAACATTATATCATTATTTCCTGACTGTCAAGTCGTTTCGAATGTTTTTTTACTAATTTTAACAGAATACAGCAGTTTAAAACTATGATACTTCCAATTGAGACGAATGTCTTACCCCAGAAAAAAGGAGTGTACGTCGTCGGCGGTTCGATTCGGGATCTGCTTTGCGGACGTACACCCATAGATTACGATCTGGCCGTCACGTATGCCCCTGACAGGTTCGCCCGCTCATTGGCCTCCAGAACTGGCGGACATGTTGTCGAATTCGGCAAACACGGACATACGATTCTGCGGGTCGTCACCGGAGACTATTACTTCGACATCATGCCCTTAAATGGCGTATCCATTGAAGATGATCTACACCGGCGGGATTTTACCATCAACGCCATGGCGCTGGAAGTATCATCCGGCAACCTGATAGACCCGGCGGGCGGCCGACAGGATCTGGCCGCCAAAAATATCCGCATGGTTGACCGTAACGTTTTCCGCAATGATCCGGTGCGCCTGATCCGGGCCTACCGCATGGCGGCTACCTTTGACTTTGCCATTGATAAAGACACGCAAGCTGCCATTTCCCAGGATGCCGATCTGATCCGAAAATCCGCCGCAGAGCGCATCCGAGAAGAATTATTCAAAATTCTTAAATCCGCCGGATCCCATACTCAGCTTACGCACATGGCGCAAAGCGGGCTGTTGTTCAGATTGTTTCCGGAGTTGTTGCAGCTGAAAAACTGCCGGCAGGGTGACAATCAGCCGGCAAATTTGTATGGACAGACCCTTGCTGCTTACGGTCATCTCGAAAAATTGCTTTATTCCCGGGATCTAGCGCTGCCGGAGCCTGCGGACCGGCTTATGGCAGACATTGATACCGCACGGGCAGTCCTTTTAAAATGGGCTGTTTTGTTGCAAAATATCGGCCAGCCGTCAGTCCGGACAGAAGCCGCCGGTGAAACCCCTCATTGCAACGGTCATGCCGCCCACAGCGCGACCATGGCCCGGCGAATTTGTCAGAAGCTCCGATTTTCCAGGCGCCAATCAGACACCATTGAGTTTATTATCCGTCATCATTTGGAACCGTTTTTTCTGTTCAACACCCGGCAAAATAAAGCCCCCGTTGACAGAGCATTTATCCAGCTTTTTATGAGGTGTGGTGACCGTACGCCCGATATACTCCTGCATGCCTTGGCGGGATTTTGGGGCCGCAAGGCCCAGGAAGACCCTTCCAAAAAGGGCTTTTTTGAATTTGTCACCGAAGGCATTGACTGCTATTATTCAACCCTGCGGCCCCGTGCATCAACACCGCCCCCCTTAAACGGCAACGATTTAATCAAAGATTTCGGTTTGAAACCGTCGGCCGCGTTCAAACAGATTCTCAACGCCATAGAAGAAGAACACCTGGCTCGAAAGAATTTGACGCGCCAACAAGCACTTGAGTTGGTGGAGATACTGCTGAACAGGGAACAGACTTAACCCTAACATTGCATAAATTCTTGTCATCAAGCCTGGCCGTTATGTCTGAGATCGTTGCTTTTTCCGGGCAGATGCTGGATGCTTGATACTTGATGCTGGA
>CACVKW010001313.1 GCA_902749685.1 Olavius sp. associated proteobacterium Delta 1
CTTTGACACGCAGCAAGCTTCCTGGACCCCCCAAAAAAAAAGTGCTCTTTAGGGGGCAACGTGCATCGGAATATATGCCGGCCAATACTTCGATGAAGAAACTGGCCTTCACTATAACTACCACCGCTATTA
>CACVKW010001314.1 GCA_902749685.1 Olavius sp. associated proteobacterium Delta 1
CATAAATTCTTGTCATCAAGCCTGGCCGTTATGTCTGAGATCGTTGCTTTTTCCGGGCAGATGCTGGATGCTTGATACTTGATGCTGGATATCTAACAGTACAC
>CACVKW010001315.1 GCA_902749685.1 Olavius sp. associated proteobacterium Delta 1
AACTCATTTTATATGGCCCTTGCGGGTGATATATTAAAAATCAAACCCATTCCTTAAAACCAATACCCAGTACCAGATACCGAGTACCCACCAATTGAGTTTCACTC
>CACVKW010001316.1 GCA_902749685.1 Olavius sp. associated proteobacterium Delta 1
ATTAACAACCACCCTACATATAAGGAGGATTTTTTTCAATGACTCGTATTATTACTCACTTTATGACTCATTCTAAACCCGTTTTTGGACAAGAGTGAGATTTAATATATGCGTTTAGTTTTTTTGGCAATAATTCTAAAGCATGATTTATTTCGGATATTTCAGTTTCGATAAGATTGCGTCGCATTGCCTTTAAAATCCAGCTTATTGTTTCTTCTAAAGAACCCCTCGCATAATATCAGTAATTTAACCGATCATTGAAATGATAGCGACCATGCCCTTCAGCTAAATTTGCTGAGATGGAATCAGCCGCACGAACGAGCTGTTTCCCAATTGTGTCTTTAGCGAAGTAATCCCATTTGATACAAATTTCCCATACTCTATCCGACAAGTCTTCCGCCATTTGATATATTTCCAGATCCTCAACCTTTAAAACCATATTCTTTCTCCTCTGCCCTATAAATTGATACTGGGAAAATTTCTCACAGATAGTACCCGTCACTCAATACCGAGTACCCAACCCCCATTACCCAATACCTAACCTAATACCCATTACCCAATACCTAATACCCATTACCTATTTTTTATCGGTATTCTAACCCGGAATTCAGCACCGCCCCATTCACTGTCCGAGACAGTTAAAGTTCCACCATGATCCGTAACAATTCTATGGCTTATACTCAGGCCGATGCCGGTACCGTCCGATTTTGTGGTAAAGTATGGATCGAATATTTTATCCCTGATATCAGAGGCTATGCCCGGGCCTGAATCTGAAACTGTGAGGATAATATCATCGCCTTCCGCGAATGAGCTTACGACGATTTTCCTGCCCGCCTCCATCGTTTTCATGGCTCCAGCGGCATTGTTCAGTAAATTTAAGACCATCTCCTCAATTAGGGTTGGGTCAGCATTGCAGAGGGGTAAATTCTCAGACAGGATTTTTTCAAGCGCAATCCCGCTTTTGCGCATGGTGACGGCGCTGAGGTTTATGGCTTCGGTAACCGGCTTATTCAGATCCATCATAGCCAATTTGGGGTCTCCGGGTTTGGCAAAATCCATAACCCGGCGGATAACAGATTCAATTTTACGAGAAGCCGATTGGATCTGCCCCAGGATTTGTTTAACTTTTTCCTCGCTTCCATTTTTATGATGAAGCTTTTTGAGCGTGTTTAAGTAAATGTTAATTCCCGAAAGTGGATTTCGTATTTCGTGTGCCATACCGGCTGCTACACGACCTAATGAAGCCATTTTATCCTGAATCGTTAAAAGATGTTCAAGTTCCTTGGCTTTAGTCATATCAATCATATTGACCAGGATCGCTTCTTTGCCTCTATATTCGGTTAATAAAGCCCGGCAGTAAACCCACTTCAAATCCTTGCTGCCTTTTTTATGGCCTTCAGTATAAAATCGAAATTCCGTCTCAAGTGTTTGAATTTCTCCCCGGTCAATCCTTTGACTCAATCGTTTAACTGTTGCAACATCATCTGAATAGATTTTTTCAAAATCGGCCAGCAAATAAGATCTCGGTAAAGAGCCCAGCAGTCTCTCCTGAGCCTGGTTTTGATAGACCACTTGATTATCCTGAACAATGGATATTCCGGTGAGAGAGTTTTCAACCAAATCACGAAATCTTTTCTCACTTTCTTCCAGTGCTTTTTGTGCCAACTTTTGCTCGGTAACATCTTGATAAACGGCGACGATTTCTCCTGAGGAAAGCTTATAGACATAGTTTTCTCGCCAGCTGGGGGGAGTTCGATGATCCTGGTAAACACCGCCGGAGAAATATTCCGGTTTACCGGTCTGCCAAACGTTTTGAAATACATCAAAGATTCCAAGATCCTTTACGCCAGGGAAAACATCTGCAACACGGCGGCCGATTACTTTTTCTCTATTGATATGTTCTATTCTTTCGCCACTGCGGTTAAAATCTTTAATCTCAAAATCTTCTCCACCGGCAACAGCTTCAAAAACGGCTACGCCGCTATGCATATTTTCCATAAGTTCCCGGAATTTTTCTTCACTCTTACGCAATGCATCCTGCACCCATTTGCGCTCTATAATTCTTCCCACCCGCTCAGCGATGGCATCGAGCAACGCTCTTTCTTCTTTAACGAAGGGACCTTCATCACTTTCCGGCCGCTCTTCAAGGTAACCTACCACCAATTTGCCGCTCGACACTCCGTGGACAAGAACATCGCTGACTTGTTGCCAATTCGTTTCCTTAAAATTCTGCGTTTTCAACTCTTCGCCATTTAAATTAATTTTGGCGCAGGTGATATCCGGGTAGTGCCACGCAGGTGGAATAAGATCTACGATCCCCTGAAGTATTTCGGCAAGAGGAAGCCTCCGTTTCTCAACCAAACGGGAAATTTCGAGGAGGCAATTTAACTCTTTGACACGTTCATCAAGCTCGCTCATACTCTTTTGAAGATCTTCTTCGGCCTGCTTGCGCTCAGAGATGTCACGGGCGAAAGCACAATTGTATTCCTTGCCATCAAATATGATATGATTGAAGGTGATCTCCACCGGGATCGGTTCTCCATTATTAGCAAAGCAAACTGTTTCCACCTTCGAGGTTCCACGTTTTTTCAGATCCTGCCAAATTCGGTCATACTCTTCTATTGTTATATAAGGATCGACATCTTCCACACCCATCGACAGGAGTTCTTCTCTTGAATATCCAAGCTTATTACAGGTGGTATCATTGACATCAACGATCGTTCCTTTAGGATCAACCCAATAAAGCATATCATTGGCATGATCGATGCAGAACCTGGTGAACAGAAGGGCTTTTTCCACCTTCTTGCGCTCGTTTACTTCCCGGTCGAGCTCATCGCGCGAAGCGGTGATGGCCTTTAATTTATCGGTCATTTGGTCAAATGCTCTTCCAAGCTGACCGATTTCATCTTTCGCATCAGTAGCGACCTTATGGTCTAAATTTCCTTTACCGATTTCGTCCACGCCTTGCTGCAAAACTTGAATCGGATCAGAAAGGGACTTCGCAACGATAAACGCGGCAAATATGCTGAGCACAATAACAGCAACTACAAGCACGAGGACAAAATCTCTTAGCGTGGTGACGGGTTCAAACGCTTCAGCGATATCTATCTTCGCTACCATCCCCCAGCCCAGTGGCGGAATGAATCGCCAGGCTGCGATAACCTCCTGCCCACGGTAGTCCACGGATATTCCACTCCCACTATTGCCTTTGAGAGCTTCTTGAATCGGGATTGCTTGCCTTTCTCCGAAATCAACCTTTCTTTTTAATACTGCAGCCGGATCATGACGAAGCGGGTTGAGATACACTGCTTGATTTCCGGCATTTTTGGCAATTAGGGTCTCACCGGTCTTTCCCAATCCGGTTGTATTTTGAATGAGTTCATAAATCGGTACCATGTCAGTCTCAAATACGGCTACCCCAACAAACTGCCCCTCATCAGAGTGAATGGGTGCTGAGAAGAACATGGAAAACCGGCCGGTTTCAATTTTACTTGCAAAAATATCTGATAGTTGGATTTCATCTTGACCATCGACAGATGATTTAATCCATTGATCCGGTATGGTCTGGCCAAGTAATTCTCCTGCTGAAGAGCGATCCAAAACATATACGATTCTGCCAGCCGGAGTTGCCAAAATAACGTTTCTAAAATCATAAACCGGCTCGTATATTCGAATCGCTTGGTCAAGTTCGTATCTGATGGTGTCATAGACCGGGCCGGAAAAGTCGCCCGAAAACTCTACGAGGATAGAGATATATTTTTTTAGTGTTGGGCGTTGTTGCGCTACGGAAATGTGTTTTTTCTGATCGGCAAAAAAATCTTCGATCAATTTTGCCTTGAGGTCGGCAATACTTTTCAATTCTTCAGTTCGCAGCGTTTCCAGGGACTTTCTAGCGTGATAATATCCAAGCAAAGGGACAAAACACATCGGGATGATGGTACATGCCAAAAGAATCAGGATCATTTTTTTTCGAATGGTCATATTAATATCCTAACCCGGATCCGCCTGAGGCGGAGAACCAAACAGGCAATCATTGCATTATCCATAAAGTGCCTGCATGCAACGTAATGGAATGTTGGAATATTGGAACGCTGGAATATTGGATCATAAATAGGGATCGATCAATTTTAAATTTATTCGATCGTATTCCGATTAAAACCCATTATTCCACTATTCCACCATTCCAGTATTCCGCTACCAGGAAACCGGTAAGGTGCTAGTAGTGCGAAGAAATTTTGCCATCGAAAGCAAAAAAATAATTTCTAAGACACTACCTTGAAAATTGAAAAGCATCAGCTTTAAAATTGTTTGACCAGTTGTAAAATTAACACTCAAATCCATTTTCGAGGGCGAGTTTTAGCTTACCATAACAAATAATTTCGAAATTTTGCGAAAAATATTTCGAAATTATTCTAAATTTTTAATCAATTCAACCCTGCCTATAAATTTAAATATAGATAACTATCCAATTTCGTATAGCTTTTCCCCAATGAGCGCTGCTGGCACACTCCATGCTTTATTATTGTGATGAAAAAAACATACCATTCTCGACCCAACATATATTTGAAGGCGCGTTGAGAACCAAATCGGTTTTGGAAAGGGCCTTTACTTGTCTGGGTTGAAAAAAATGAGCTTGGTGTGTCAATTCGTTTGGTCAAAAAGTTAGCTAAGGAGGATCAAATGTCAGAAGAGGTTATCAAACTGGGTGCGAAAAAGAAAAGCCGTTTTATGGACAAAGTCATGGAGATTTTGCCCGAAGGCGGCAATTTGAACCTTTGCCTGACCTGCGGGGCCTGTGCTTCAGGATGTCCGGCCACGGGCCTTGACGGACTGGATCCCAGAAAATTTTTGCGCATGGCTGCCCTGGGCTTGGATGATGAAATTTTGAAATCCGACTGGGTGTGGATGTGCACCATGTGCCAGCGGTGTGTCTATGCCTGTCCGATGAAGATCGACATCCCCCAGCTGGTTTACCATGCGCGGGCCAGCTGGCCCAGGGAAGAGCGCCCCAAGGGCATCCTGGGATCTTGCGATATGGCCTTAAGAAATGACAGCTGCAGTGCCATGGGCGCATCGCCGGATGATTTCACTTTCGTGGTGGAGGATGTCCTGGAAGAGTACCGGGAGGCACAGCCCGAATTTGTCGATATGCAGGCGCCGATCGACAAACAGGGTGCCTATTTCTTTGTAAACCAGAATTCCCGGGAACCGGTCACCGAGCCCGATGAGATGGTTCCTTTATGGAAGATCCTGCACCGTGTCGGGGCCGACTGGACATACGGCAGCAAAGGCTGGGGGGGAGAAAATTACTGCATGTTTCTGGCCGACAATGAGGCCTGGGAGCATATCGTCCGCACCACCGCCAATCAGGCGGATGATCTTGGGTGTAAGGTTTTTCTCAACACCGAGTGAGGGCACGTCACTTTCTCAGTCCTGGCAGGTCTGAAAAAATTCAACGTGGCCCACAAATTTGAAGTCAAAAACATCTATGAATACTACGCCCAATGGATCCGGGAAGGAAAACTCAACGTCAACTCAGATTGGAATAATGATTTGAAAATCAAGTTTACCGTCCAGGATCCGTGCCAGATCGTACGCAAAAGCTATGGCGACCCGATCGCCGAAGATCTTCGTTTTGTGGTCAAAACCGTCGTGGGAAAAGAAAATTTTATCGACATGCAACCCAACCGCTCCAACAACTATTGTTGCGGCGGCGGCGGTGGTTTTCTGCAGTCGGGATACAAAGCGGAGCGCCTGGAATTCGGCCGGTTGAAGGACAATCAAATTCAGGCCACCGGAGCGGACTATTGCATTGCCGGCTGTCATAATTGTCACGCGCAAATTCATGAACTCAGTGATCATTACGGTGCCGGTTATGGCGTAATCCATTTGTGGACCATTATCTGCCTGGCTCTGGGTATTCTCGGTGAAAATGAACGGGAATATTTAAAGTCGGATTTAAAGGATGTGGCGGTCTATGGGGCTTAAAAAGCAGAGATCAGAGGTCAGAAGACAGAAGACAGAATTCGGAATACGGATGCAGATTTCGGGTTTCGGACAATAAGGGTAAAGAATAAGGGCCGTTTGTCAGAAAGTTGGGACGGAGGACGAATAAAATCGAAATTCTATCAATTAGATAAAAATGAATAACATCTATTATTTTAGGCAATTTATTCCGCCACAGTACTTTGGCGGATTAGGCACAAGGCATTTCTAGGTTTGTCCGGATTGGGAATATATAATTTAACATTGCTGTCCAAAATAATTTGAAAATCAAATACTGCCTTTAATAAAAACAGGCAGTTATAAACGGGAAATTAGTGATTTAGAAATCAGGTTGTACC
>CACVKW010001317.1 GCA_902749685.1 Olavius sp. associated proteobacterium Delta 1
ACAAGGAAGCCGCTTGTCTATCTTAATGGCCCTGTCTGTCAAGCTAAATGCAGTTCTTACATAATCAGTCGTTATCAGACAGAGCAATCTATTTTTAAAAAGATTCTAAGGTGCGCCGTCTGATAACGCGAGTTTATGTAATCAGTGTGCATTTAGCACGCCAGACAGGGCCGACACTAAAGGTAAGCGGCTGGCTGATTTTATCGCCCTTCCCCCCGACCACCACCCCTTTAGGATCGGATCATTTTAACCCAGTAATTAAAACAAAAAAGGCAGTTAAAGATAAATCTCCAACTGCCTTCCGGTTCATCAAAATTTAATATTTAAGACGCGACTCTCATCTTTTCCTTCGCCAATCTTTTAGCAAAATCTAGTTCCCTTCCAAGGTTGCAGTATTTTCTTTACTTTGGTTATCGATGATTAAAGTCTTTAAAGTTTTATCATATTTTTTAAAATAAACGAACATGGGGCCCAACCCTAATGTCAAACCAAAAAACAAGCTATATTTAAACTGGTCAGCTGTAATGCCGTGAAAGAAACCTTTATATTCACCTTCATAGATAATTCCAGGAAGAATTAAGAAGGCTGGAAAACAGCATATTATAATTGGAAAATATATTTTCTCGAAGTAAACTGGAAATTCAACTTCGAATAGAAAATATGCAATGCCAAATGGCAATACCAATAGATATAAAACAAGTGAATACCTAATGTAATAGTAGAGGGCTAAGGTGAGCTTTCTGTTTTTCATTTATCACAACATCCAATAATTTCTTTCTCGATTATCGTATAAGTACAAATTGTCAATTTAAATCCAATACCAGCAGATATTCCAGCACCAGAGCCTCTCAGATCATATGGATCATCATCTGCCGAATCAGTTGGTATGCTCGCTTCCACTATGAACGCGCCGTATTCAAAGTATTCACCAGCGTAGCCACCGGGACACTCACTTTTGTCTAAATACTGAAAAGTGCTTCCTCCGCTTATCATGGCTGCAAATCCTCTGCAACTCTTTTGAGTCCTTATTCTCCATTTCTTATGATTGCTATCGCAGCAGTAAAATGTATCTGGTCCTCCTCCACCTAGAAGATGGCCTTCATAACCAAGCCCCCTGCCAATACGCCATTCTTTATTGAGCCAATCTTCTTTCAATTCTTTGAAGATATCACTGTATTTATAGTTTGCCGGGTCGTAATCTGGTGGAAAATCTTTTGGAATTATGCCTTTATTAAAATAATTGAAACTATCCATTGCATCTAATAAGCCGAATGGATCTACAAGAATATTTGGTCGATTTCGCACATACGTAAAATAATTAACCCCTGCTTTCAAACCAATCGGATCTGGTCTTTGATATCTTCCATTGGCCGGATTATAATAACGAAAATAATTATAATGAAGCGCTGTCTCCTCATCATAATACTGTCCAGGAAACCTCAGATTGTTTGTAGCTGAGGAGGAAGGATCAATCTCTGCTTGACCAAACGAAGAGTACTTCGCGGACCAAACTACGGCGCCGTTAACAGCTGTTAGCTTCTGTGGTGTTCCCAGGTGGTCATTTTGGTAAATGACCACGTTGTCCACCTGCCGCCTGAAGCGAGCATCTTCTTTAATATCCGATATTTGATCCCGGTTGGAGCAAATTGTAAAAGAGCTAAATTTTCACTGATTTTTGCATTTTCATAGACGTACTGCAATGAATCGCTGACAGATTTATTGTCCTACAAATCGTGCTGATTATCAAATATTTATTTGGCGGTTTAAAAAAAAAGAAAGCCGGAACCGCGGATTCTGCGGATTTGGAGGGCCTTGTTTCTTTTTAACCGCTATTTCAGCCAATTCCCAGAAAATGGACGCTCTCATTTCGCCGATATGCAACGATCTCATTAAGGTTAATATCAGAGTATGCCTTATTTTATGCCGGTTTCCGCTGATTCCCAAGGTGGGCGAGTGGAGATTTAAAATGATTAAAATCCTTATTCAGGGAGCACAGGGAGGTGGCAGGTGGGCGGGCTGAGCTGGAGGGTATAAAAGGCTTCAGGCAAGTTTACATAATGTCTGTTATGTAAAAGCGGGAGTGAGGGAAGGTTTTTGGCAGGATACCTGCTTTCCTTTGATTTTTATAAAATAGATCTGCAGGTATCATGACAAAAAGCCACGTCCTGATAAGGCGCCTTATCAGATGTGCCGAACGGAGCGTCTCTGCCTGAAGCCTTTTATGCCCGGAGGTTCAGCACGCACGCCTGGCGGTGACCGGAGCGCGGGCGGGTGGGCTTTAAAATCGATCACATTCCTTATTCCGGGTGGTGGGTGGGTTAAGATCATATTAAATCAGACACGGCTGCCCCCGCCCCGCTTGTCAGCGGGATGTCGCCTCGATTTAATAATGCTAATGTGCGACACACGTAGCGGAAGACTCGCCAGCCATTATATAAGCGAGGCTGAAGCCCCCTTCGGCAAGCTCAGGATAAACTTGGAGGCAGACGTACCTTATTCTTTGTCCTTTTCCC